>DATJKV010000318.1:0-4297 GCA_035491155.1 Magnetospirillum sp.
GGGCCGCGCCTCTGGCAGATCACTGCGCTCGACCTATTACGACACCGCCGACCACACCCTGGCCAAGGCCGGAATCTCCGTTCGTCTGCGAACCGGCGCGGGCGGAGTGCTGCAGACGGTGAAGGATTCCGGCCAGCGCGCTTCGGGCCTGTTCGCGCGTCGGGAATGGGAGACCAGGGTATCCGGCCCAGACCTGGACACAGCCCAGCTTACGGCCACCGGCATCAACCTCCTGGCCGACCCCGCGGTGGTGGCGGCGCTGTCCCCCATCTTTTCCACCGAGGTGCGGCGCACTGCCTATCAATTGGCGGGCCCCGACTGGCAGGTCGAGATGGCACTGGACGTGGGCGACGTGGTGGCGGGTGAGCGCCACGAGCCGATCCGCGAGATTGAGTTGGAGCTGCGCCAGGGCGATCCCAGTCAATTATTCGCCCTGGCCCGCCGCTTGGCCGAGAGCCTGCCGGTAAATCTGCTGGCGCTGTCCAAATCGGATCGAGGCTACGGTTTGGCTCGCGGCCGCGGCCCTTCGGCGGTGAAGGCCAAGCCGGTGGAGTTGGAGCCCAAAACCACCCTCGGCGAAGGTTTCCAGACCATCGCCCGCAATTGCCTGCATCACCTGCTGGCCAACGAAGGCAGCCTGCTGACCCATGGGGATGCCGAGGCGGTACACCAGATGCGCGTTGCCCTGCGGCGCCTGCGTTCGGCTCTCAAGGTGTTTCGCCCGTTGGTGGACAGTCCCGAGCTGGCGGGCATCAAGGCCGAGATCCGCTGGCTGCTGGGCCGGCTCGGGCCGGCCCGCGACGCCGAGGTATTCGTGGCGGAAATCCTCGACCCGGTCGTGGAGGCTCACCCCGGCGTGGATGGATTGGTGGCGCTACGCGACCATTTCATCGCCGAACGCGACCGCGACCTCGCCGCCGCCCGCCAGGGTGTGGCCGAACGCCGCTTCACCATCATGCTGCTGGACCTGGGCGCCTGGGTGGAAGCCGGCACGTGGACCTCCCACCCCATGGCCCGCGAGCCCATAGCGCCGTTCGCCCGCCACGTGCTGAAGCGGCTTGCCCGCAAATTGCGCAAGGCCGGCGGCAAGTCCCTGCACCGGCTGGCACCACCGGACCTGCATGAGGTGCGCATCCGCGGCAAGCAACTGCGCTATGCCGGCGAATTCTTCGCACCGTTGTGGGCCAAGCAAAAGTCGAAGGAATATCTTGCCGCGCTGAGCACGCTTCAGGACCTGCTTGGCGAGATGAACGACATCGCCGTTGCCGGCCCTCGCCTCGCCGCCTGCCACCATCTGCCCGGCCTCGCCTGGGCCGCCGGGCTCGTCACCGGCTGGCACGACGCCCGCCGCCCGGCGCTGATGGAAAGCGCCGACGACCTGTGGGCCGAATTCAGGAAGCGCAAGGGCTTCTGGTAATACCCGACGAGCCACTGACGTGACTCGTCTATTCGCCCTCGCCGGGCGCGCGCCTCCGCGCGCTTGGCCGCGGCCTCAGTGGCCGCTGAATACCGCCGAACGCCGATTTTGAGCTCTCGGCGGTATAACTCACTCGTCCAGCTTCTTGCCGTCCAGATCCTTGTCCTGCAGGTCGGCCTGCTTACGCACCGCCTGCTTCTCGGCCTTGCTACGGCCGAAAGCGACGCGATTGGCGTCCGCCTGGCGCGCCTTCTCTTCCTTGGCCTTGGTCTTGCGCCATCGATTCAGATTGATGATCTCGGCCATCGCAGGTCTCCACGGGTAACGAGGCCCACCTATCATACTCCAACCCGAGGCAGTCGTGCAGAAATCGGTAGTGGCGGCAAAACACCGCTTGCGCAGTCCGAAAGAGACTGATATATCCCCGGCCCTCACACCGGAGCGGGTGTAGCTCAGTTGGTCAGAGCGCCGGCCTGTCACGCCGGAGGTCGCGGGTTCGAGCCCCGTCACTCGCGCCACTTTCCCTTCGCCGGGCGCGGCATTTAGCCCCTGGCGAACCTTCCCCACAGCCTTTACCTTTGTCTGGTCATACCGCTTGAGGCAGGAGACCGGGGATGAAGGTTACCGTTATCGGCGCCGGAATGGTGGGCGCTTCCGCCGCATTCGCCATGGTCATGCGCGGTGCCGCCTCGGAAGTGGTACTGGTGGACCGCAACCGGGCGCTGGCCGAGGCTCAGGCCCAGGACATCCTGCACGCCACCCCCTTCGCCTACCCCGCCCGCGTCACTGCCGGCGACTGGGCCGACATTGCCGGTTCGGGCGTGGTGGTGCTGGCGGCCGGGGTAAGCCAGAAGCCGGGTGAGACGCGGCTGGAACTGCTGGAGCGCAACCAGGCGGTATTTTCCGACATCGTGCCGCGGGTGTTGAGCGCCGCCCCCGACGCCGTGCTGCTGGTCGCCACCAATCCCGTGGACGTCATGACCTCCATCACCACCCGGATCTCCGGCTTGGCGCCGGGGCGGGTGATCGGCTCGGGCACCATTCTGGACACCGCGCGTTACCGCGCCCTGCTGGGTGAGTTCCTGGGGATCAGCCCCAAATCGGTGCACGCCTGGGTGCTGGGCGAGCACGGCGATTCCGAGGTGTTGTGCTGGTCCAGCGCCTCGGTGGGCGCCATCACGGTGGAGGAATTGGCGCGCCAGCACGGCCGGCCGCTGACCGAAAGCGACCGCCAGGCCATCGACCAGGGGGTGCGCGGAGCCGCCTATAAAATCATCGCGGGCAAGGGAGCCACCTGGTTCGGCATCGGCGGCGGCATCGCCCGCCTGGTACAGGCCATCGCCGCCGATGAACGCGCCGTGCTGACGGTGTCCACCCAGATTCCCGAGGTGGAAGGAGTGACCGAGGTGGCGCTATCGCTGCCGCGGGTGATCGGCCGCAGCGGAGCCGGCGATGCCTTGTGGCCGGCATTGGATGCTGGCGAGAAAGCGGCGCTGCGGCACAGCGCCGAGGTGCTGAAGGCCGCCGCCGCCGGGCTATAGAGCAACAAGCCTTTGATCTGGAGCGTTGGCCCCCGTCGCCGGGTCAAGCCCGGCGATGACGAACAGTGCGCATGGAACGTAATGCAGACTTAGGGCTCACCGCCCTAGGCCCGGCGCTCGCTATCGATAGCGTCGGCATTGGCGGAATTGAACAACTGGATCGCCATGCTGATCAGCACGTCGGCATCATCGGGACGCGACAGCGCCTCGCGCATCAGCCGCGCCGCCTCGAGCTTGATGTCGAGCGCATTGTTCCCATACAGCACGGCAACATTTTCCGAGGCCATGGCAATTTTCTCCGTGTCAGGGGGCCGAACCTCGCGAAAATGCTTGGCTCTGGCCGATGTGCTGACCAACACGTTGCAGAGAGCGTGCCAGTTCGCCGCCCCAGCCCCGCCACTCCCTTCAGCAAAAAAATAACCCCGGCCCGCTGCACAAAAACAAGACAGCAATAAATTTTGCCCAAAAGGCGGACAGCGCGCGCCGCCACTGCCGGTAGTTCGATGCGACATTGCCCGCGTCTTATGCATTTTCCGCGACGAATTGCCTATTCCATACGCCAGTGCGCAATGCCAAAAACATCATCACAGCCATATCCAATTGTTTTTGCTTACATTTATGACTTTCACTGCACTTGGCACGGGGCTTGATAGCGGCCCAACGTTCCGTCACCGGCGGATACGGGTTCGCAAGAGGGCATAAAATGGAATCGATGAAGAGTGGGGTGGATGTACTTTTCGTCCTTTTGGGCGCGGTCATGGTCTTGGCCATGCATGCCGGCTTCGCCTTTTTGGAAGTAGGTACAGTGCGTAAAAAGAACCAGGTCAATGCCCTGGTAAAAATTTTGACCGACTTTGCCGTGTCGACCACCGCCTATTTCTTCGTCGGCTACGCCATCGCCTACGGCATCAACTTCTTCGGCTCGGCCGCCGTCCTGGTGGGCAAGGCCGAGGGCAGCACCTTCGCCGCCAGCGGCTATGACCTGGTGAAGTTCTTCTTCCTCGCCACCTTCGCCGCCGCCATCCCGGCCATCATCTCCGGCGGCATCGCCGAGCGCGCCAAGTTCTGGCCGCAGCTGATGGCCACCACCATCCTGGTGGCGGTGGTCTACCCTACCTTCGAAGGCATGGTGTGGGGTACCCGCTTCGGCTTTCAGGACCTGATCAAGTCGGTGTTTGGCGCCACCTTCCACGACTTCGCCGGTTCGGTGGTGGTTCACGCCGTGGGCGGCTGGATCGCCCTGGGCGCCGTGCTGATGCTGGGCGCGCGCCGCGGCCGCTATCGCAAGAATGGCCACGTCATCGCCATCCCGCCGTCGAACATCCCCTTCCTGGCGCTG
>DATJKV010000319.1:0-2309 GCA_035491155.1 Magnetospirillum sp.
CATCCACTTCATCAGGGTGATGTTGGAGGTCATGTATTCGATGATCGGCGCCTTGTCGAGGCGGACCGAGCAGGCGGCGGCCGAACGCTCGGCGGCGGCATCGGACAGCTCGAACGCCTGCTCGACCTTGAGGTCGGGCAGACCCTCGATCTCGAGGATACGGCCGGAGAAGACGTTCTTCTTGCCCTTCTTCTCCACCGTCAGCAGGCCCTGGCGGATGGCGTAGAGGGGGATGGCGTTGACCAGGTCACGCAGCGTGACGCCCGGCTGCAGCTTGCCCTTGAAGCGCACCAACACCGATTCCGGCATGTCCAGCGGCATGACGCCGGTGGCGGCGGCGAAGGCCACCAGGCCCGAGCCGGCGGGGAACGAGATGCCGATAGGGAAGCGGGTGTGCGAATCGCCGCCGGTGCCGACGGTGTCGGGCAGCAGCAGGCGGTTCAGCCACGAGTGGATGACGCCGTCGCCGGGACGGAGCGCAACGCCGCCGCGGGTCGAGATGAAGCTCGGCAGGGTGCGATGGGTCTCGACGTCCACCAGCTTGGGGTAGGCGGCGGTGTGGCAGAAGGACTGCATCACCATGTCGGCCGAGAAGCCCAGGCAGGCCAGGTCCTTCAGCTCGTCGCGGGTCATCGGGCCGGTGGTGTCCTGCGACCCCACGGTGGTCATCTTGGGCTCGCAATAGGTGCCCGGACGGACGCCCTTGCCCTCGGGCAGGCCACAGGCGCGGCCGACCATCTTCTGCGCGAGGCTGAAGCCCTTGCCGGTGTCGGCCGGGGTGCCGGGCAGGCGGAACAGGGTGGACGGCGCCAGACCCAGGGCCTCGCGGGCCTTGGCGGTCAGGCCGCGGCCGATGATCAGCGGAATGCGGCCGCCGGCGCGCACTTCGTCGAAGATCACGTCCGACTTGACCTTGAACTCGGCGATGACCTTGCCGTTCTTCAGGGCCTTGCCCTCATAGGGACGCAGCTCGACCACGTCGCCCATGTCCATCTGGCTGACATCCAGTTCGATGGGCAGCGCACCGGCGTCTTCCATGGTGTTGTAGAAGATCGGGGCGATCTTGGAGCCCAGGCAGACGCCGCCGAAGCGCTTGTTGGGGACGTAGGGAATATCCTCGCCGGTGAACCACAGCACCGAGTTGGTGGCGGACTTGCGCGACGAGCCGGTGCCCACCACGTCGCCCACATAGGCGACCAGGTTGCCCTTGGCCTTCAGCGCCTCAAGCTGCTTCACCGGACCGCGAACGCCGGCTTCCTCGGGCTCGATGCCCGGGCGCGGGTTCTTCAGCATGGCCAGGGCATGCAGCGGGATGTCGGGGCGGCTCCAGGCGTCGGGGGCCGGCGACAGGTCGTCGGTGTTGGTCTCGCCGGTCACCTTGAAGATGGTGACGGTCAGCGACTTCGGCACTTCGGGACGCGAGGTGAACCACTCGGCCTCGGCCCAGGACTTGATCACGCCCTTGGCGTTGGCATTGCCCTTGTCGGCCAGTTCCTTGACGTCGTGGAAATAGTCGAACATCAGGAGCGTGGTCTTCAGGCCCTCGGCGGCGGTGGTGCCCACCTCGGCGTCGCCCAAGAGGTCGATCAGCGGCTTGATGTTGAAGCCGCCCAGCATGGTGCCCAGCAGCTTGGTGGCGGTCTCGCGGCTGATCAGCGGCGACTTGACGGTGCCCTTGGCCACGTCGGCCAGGTAGGCGGCCTTGACCTTGGCGGCATCATCCACGCCCGCCGGGACGCGATAGGTGATCAGCTCGATCAGCGCCTGCTCCTCGCCCTTCGGCGGGTTCTGCAGCAGCGCGATCAGCTCTTCGGTCTGCTTGGCAGACAGCGGCAGGGGGGGAATCCCGAGGGCGGCACGCTCGGCGACATGCTGGCGATAGGCTTCAAGCACGGACATCCTCCGCAAGGCTGATTTCATTAGGATTACCTAGCCCCGACCGTCCGGAGGACGAGAGAGCCAGATGCGCCTGCGCTTACACCATAAAATCGCGCGCGAGTCCAGTCCGACTATCCGTTTGGGCGGGTCGGTCACCACCCCTGGCCAAGATCCTCCCACCCGCAAATAATTTTCCACGCCCCATAATGTCGCCACATTGCCCGGGCTTCCTTGAACGACACGAAGGCCCATTTCAGGGCGCGGCCGAACCCCCGGACCTAATCGGCCGCCGGCCCTGGGTCATTCGGCGGCCGGCGCGTATCCCCCCTTCGCGCCGGCCGCGCCCATTTTTCCTTTGCCCTCAGGCGGCGGGCGGGGCGCCTCCGCGCCCCTTGCCTCACGCTCGCATAAGCTCGCGGGCGCTCAACGCG
>DATJKV010000320.1:0-2742 GCA_035491155.1 Magnetospirillum sp.
GGCACCGCCTTTGACATAGCCGGAACCGGGAAGGCCGACGAGCGCAGCCTATTGGAAGCTCTCCGTCAGGCCGTGGAACTGGCGCCCGCCCGCCCCGAGTAACCCGGCCCGAATAACCCCGAAAGGACCCCATGAGCCGGACTAGCCTTCGCCGCCAGCGTATCCTCGACCTGATCGGAGCCGGTGAGGAGGACGTGGAGGTTTTGGCCCGGCTTCTGGATGTCTCCGCTTCGACTATCCGCCGCGATCTGGCGGTGATGTCCGAAAAAGGGGTAATCACCCGCACCTATGGCGGTGCCGTGATGGCCCATGCCCAGCCGGAACAGGCGCTTTCCACCCGCGAACATCTCAACCGTGCGGCCAAGGATGCCATCGCGCAGGCCGCTCTGGGTCTGATCCAGGACGGCGACATGGTGCTCTTGGACGCCGGCTCCACTGTGGGAGCGCTGGGGCGTCTGCTGCCGGGGCGGCATGTGCGGGTGGTGACCAGCAATCTGGCCCTGGTGCCCTCGTTGGCCAACGTACCCAATCTGAACCTGATGGTTCTCGGCGGCACGGTGCGTCCCATCAGCATGGGCGTGGTCGGGCCATTCGCGGAACAGGCGCTGCGGCGCATTTCCGCCGACAAGGTGTTCCTGGGAGCGGATGGCGTGGTGGCGGGGCGGGGCTTGTGCGAGGCGACGCCTGCGCAGATCGCGCTCAAGGAGCTGATGGCGGCCCAGGCCGCCGAGGTTTACGTGCTGGCCGATGCCTCGAAGCTGGGCAGCGCCACCCAGAACTTCTGGGCCCTGCTGCCGGGGCGCTGGACGCTGGTGACCGATCGCTCGGCCACTGACGCCCAGTTGGAACCGTTCGCCCGGCAGCCTTTGGTGCGGATCATCAAGGCCTGAGAGCTACCGCGGGACCTGCGCCTGCTGGCCGTGGATTTTCGCCTGGATGTCCTCGGCGGCTTGCAGGTGCTGCTCCAGCGTGGGCGTGGTGGCCTGGGCAAAGTTCTTCAGTTCGGCGTTCTCGCCCTTATCCGCCTGCTTGCGGAAGGCGCCGATATCTTTCTTGTGGTCATCCACCATGGTGGCGATGTAGGCGCGGTCGAACTCGGCGCCGTTCAACTTGGACAGCTTGTCCACCTGGCGGCGCTGTTCGCGCGGCAGCTCGTTGGGTGGCGACATGCCCATTTTGTTGGTGATGGTGTCCAGCTGCTGGTTGACCTTGGAATGGTCGGTGACCATGTGGCTGCCGAAATCCTTCACGTCCTGGCTCTGGGCGCGCTCGGACGCCAGCTGGCCCAACTGCACCTCCATGATGCCGCCGGCCTGGGCGTCCTCGACGAAGTTGCGATCCTGATGGCTGAGTTTCGGTTTGTCCGCAGCCGTCGCGGGCAGGGCGGCCAGTGCCACGGTCAAAGCCATGACGGAGAGGGTTGCGCGCATGGGGCGGGGCTCCTTGCTGTTGAAGGTCGTCCCCACCAACAACACCTCGGAGCGGCAAAGGGCTCAGGTGAGCGCCAGCAGCCACAGCGCCAGGGTTGGCCCGGCCGCCAGGGTCGAGATGGTGATGATGGCCGCCATCAGCCGCGCGTCGCCGCCGAGTTGGCGGGCCAGCACATAGGCATTAGGGGCCACCGGCAGGGCGCCGTAGACCACGCTGACGGCAAAGGGCAGGCCCGAAAGGCCGAGTCCCCAGGCCAGCGCCGCCACCATCATGGGCAGGACCGCCAGCTTGCCCACCAGCACCAGCGCCACCGCCGGCCCGGCCGCGCGCACGGCCTTGAGTTCCAGCCCGGCGCCCACCGCCAGCAGGCCCAGGGCCAGCGAGGCTTGCCCCAAAATCTTGAGGAACGGCCCGACCAGCGGCGGCAGGCCGATACCGGAGGCGTTCAGCGCGATGCCCACGGCGCAGGAGATGATGATGGGATTGGTGACGATGGGCACCGCCAGCGCCCGCCAGCCACGCCCGCCTCCCTTTGATCGGCCCCAGTGGACACAGGCCATCACCGACAGCAGGTTGACCAGCGGCACCACCAAGGCCACGCACAGGGCCGTCAGGGTGACTCCCTGGGCACCGAACAGGCTGGCGGCGATGGCGAAGGCCACGTAGGTGTTGGGACGGATCAGCCCCTGGAACAGCGACGAGGACGCCGGCCCGTCCAGCCGCAGCGGCGGCCGGTGGGCGATGCCCGCCAGCATGGCCGCCACCGCCGCCATGGCCAGGGTGGCCAGTCCCTGGCTGCCCAGGATGGCGGCGACCGGCATGCCCTCAAGCCGCGCCTCGGCCAAATTGGCGATCAGAAGAGCGGGGAACAGGTAGAAATAGGTCAGCCGTTCGGCCGGCCCCCAGAACGCGTCGGTGAGGACCCCTCGAGCACGCAGAGCCCAGCCCATGAGGATCAGCAGGAAGATGGGGGCGAGCGCCCCAAGGATGACAGCCATTGGTGGACCATAACACGGCACCACGCCGGCCGATCATTGGGGTAAACCGCAACACGCCGCTGGACAGGGCGGCTGCCTGGGGGCAATCCTGGAGGCATCACCAGCCGGGGAGGTCGCATGACCAAGTCCAAGCCCAAGAAGTCCGCGCCGCCGAAGAAGCTTTCGGCCACGGACAAGATGATCGCCGAATGCGTCAAGCGCGCCCAGGCGCGCAAGAAGTCGGGCCAGACCGACCGCGAATGGCGTGAGGAATACGCCAAAACGCTGAAAGTCGAGTAGCCCTCGACCCGGGGGACGGCACTCCAGACATACG
>DATJKV010000321.1:0-2343 GCA_035491155.1 Magnetospirillum sp.
GGCGGGCATGAACGTGGACCCGACCCACCTGGACACCAAGGCCATCGGCGCCTACACCGCCAAGGCGCACGAACAGGGAGTGGTCGAGTTCTTCATGAACATCGTGCCGTCGACGGTGGTGGGCGCCTTCGCCGAGGGCGAAATCCTGCAGGTGCTGTTCTTCGCCATCCTGTTCGGCTTCGGCCTGTTCTCGCTGGGCGGCCGGGCGCGGCCGGTATTCCAGGTGATCGAGGAAGCTGGCCAGGCCTTCTTCAAGGTGGTGGGACTGGTGATGCGGGCGGCGCCGCTCGGCGCCTTCGGCGCCATGGCCTTCACCATCGGCAAGTACGGCATCGCCAGCCTGCTGTCGCTGGCCAAGCTGATGGCGGCGGTCTATTCCACCTGCCTGATCTTCATCTTCCTGGGGCTGGGCGCCATCGCCTGGGCGAGCGGCTTCAACATTTTTCGCTTCATCCGCTACATCAAGGAAGAGCTGCTGATCGTGCTGGGCACCTCGTCCTCCGAGGCGGCGCTGCCCCGGCTGATGGCCAAGCTGGAACTGCTGGGCTGCGACCGCTCGGTGGTCGGGCTGACGGTGCCGGCGGGCTATTCCTTCAACCTGGACGGCACCTGCATCTACCTGACCATGGCCGCCCTGTTCCTGGCCCAGGCCACCAACACGCCGCTGACGCTGGGCCACCAGCTGGGCATCCTGGCGGTGCTGCTGCTGACCTCGAAAGGGGCAGCGGGGGTGACCGGCAGCGGCTTCATCGTGCTGGCGGCGACGCTTTCCTCGGTGGGCAGCATCCCGGTGGCCAGCATCGCACTGATCCTGGGGGTGGACCGCTTCATGTCCGAGGCGCGCGCGCTCACCAACCTGATCGGCAACGGCGTCGCCACCGTGGTGGTGGCGCGCTGGGAGGGCGCGGTGGACATGGAGGCCTTGCGCGAGCGCCTGCGCCACGAGAGCACCGCCGAGGCCGAGGACCCGGAAACCGTGCTGCTGCGCCGCGGCCAAAGCTGACCCTATTGGCGCCACAAAGGGCCGGCAGGGTGCGCGCCATGACCGATGACACCCTGCCGCCCATGGACATGGACGCCATCCGCGGCGCCACCTTCTGGCGCGTGGTGGTCACGCTGGCCGCCTTCCTGGTCTGCCTCGGCCCCGTGCTTGTGGGCATCCTGCCCTAGTCCCTCATCGCCCGCCGTTCACACCTCCGAATAGTGCCCGGATGACCGGTGGCAGGTGGCGTGGAGCCGCCACCACCTTTGCGGAAGGTACTTAACCTCCGCGGAGGAGCCTGCCATGTCGCTCAGGATCAATTCCGAGGCGCCAGATTTCACGGCGGAAACCACCGAAGGCCCCATCAGCTTCCACGACTGGATCGGTGAGGGCTGGGCCATTCTGTTTTCCCATCCCAAGGATTTCACGCCGGTCTGCACGACCGAGTTGGGCTACATGGCCGGCCTGAAGCCCGAGTTCGACAAGCGCAATACAAAGATCCTCGGCCTGAGCGTCGATCCCGTCGGCAACCACGCCAAATGGGCCGAGGACATCGCGGAGACGCAGGGCCATCGGGTCAACTATCCGCTGATCGGCGACCCGGAGCTGAAGATCGCCAAGCTCTACGACATGCTGCCGGCCGAGGAGGGCGACAGCGCGGAGGGCCGCACACCGGCGCAGAACGCCACCGTCCGCTCGGTCTTCATCGTCGGGCCGGACAAGAAGATCAAGGCGATGCTGACCTATCCCATGACTACGGGGCGCAATTTCGACGAGGTGCTGCGGCTGCTGGATTCTTGTCAGCTGACGTCCTCGTACCCGGTCGCCACGCCGGCGAATTGGCGGGCGGGCGACGACGTCATCATCGCCACCTCGGTGTCGGACGAACAGGCCCGCAGCAAATTCCCCGACGGCTGGAGGGCACCCAAACCCTATCTGCGCATCGTCCACCAACCCGGCCCATAACCAGGACCCAATAACCGGGCGAAGGCGCTCACAGCCTTAAGGGATGGGCGGGGCCGAACGACCCCAGCAGCAGCGACACCCCCAGGCAGAAGATCGCCGTGCCGCCGGCCAATGCGACCAGCCGGCCCGCCCAGCGCGGCCGGCTGGCGCCGCCAAAGAAAGCGCCGGCCCAATGCCGCGCTTTGACGGTCATCAGCGCCAGCACGGCAACGGTGATGGCGGTGCCGACGGACATGGCCGCCACGGCGGCGATGCCGGCCCAAACCAGCCCCAGGACATTGGCGAGCGCCAGCACCAGAACCGCACCGCTGCAGGGGCGCAGCCCCACGGACAGCAGGACACCGACAGTGCCGCGCAGAGTGTGGGCCTGCTCGATCTGTTGCGGCGTCGGACCA
>DATJKV010000322.1:0-13748 GCA_035491155.1 Magnetospirillum sp.
AATAGCCGGAATCGGTGGAATGCATGCTGTTCCACAGCAGCAGGTCGGCATTGGCGTTGCGAGTGCCGGTCAGGTTCCAGCCGGCGGCCGAGATCAGCGGCACGGCACGGCTGTTCTCGAACGGGCCGTAGAAATAGTACTTCCCGTCATTGTAGGAACGGCCGCTCTTGTCGGTGTAGCCGGTGCCGGAGCCGGCCATGTCGTTGTCGCCGTCGCTCAGCAGCACCACCGCCTTGACCAGGTCGTTGGCCTTGTCGGCCGGACGCAGGGCGTCGCCCCAGCCGGCCGCGCCGCGCCAGCCCGGGTCCAGCATGCGCCAGGCCCAGACAAGGCCGCTGGACACCATGGTGCTGCCGTTGGCCTGCATGGCGGTGACGGCGTTCTTCAGGGTGGTCTGGTTGGCGCTCAGGAACATGGCCGGCGCCGCCGGGCAATTGCCCTGATAGTCGAAATTGGCGGGGTCGGCGTAGACGTTCTCCAGCGTCTGCACCGTTACTTGCTTGCCGTTCTGCCATACCCGGGTACTGCTCAGGCGCGATACCCCGTAGGCCGGGAAGCGTTGGGTGGCGGGCGGGCGCGCGTCCAACTGGTAAAGGCTGGCCACCTTGCGCTCGCGCAGGCAGCCGCGCCACTGGCTCGACGGATAGGCGGGCGGATTGGCCGGGTCCAGCCAGTTGGCGGCATAGGTGGACAGGTTGACCTCTTCGGTGAAGGGGACCAGCCCGACGAATGTGTTGCCGCCCGAGGCCTTGCCCAGCATGGTGTCGACCACGTTCTGGGCCGCACTCTGCATGGCGGCCATCTTCGAGCCCAGCATGGAACCGGTGTTGTCCAGCGCCAGCACCATCTCGACATTGGAGCGCGAGCGTTTGCGCGCCTGGGCCGCCATGTTCAGCGACACCGAGCCGGCATAGCCGGTCACCATCAGCGGCACCTGGACGTCCAGGGTAATGCTCAGGTGGTCGGCGCCGTCGGCGGTGGTCCAGGTGTTGAACACCGGCTTCGATACTGCCGCCCCCATGGTGCCGCCGGGCATGTCGAGGTCGAAATAGGCCTGGGCCTCGGCCTGCCAGGTGGTGGTGGTAGCACCCAGGTTGCGGCCGGCGGCCAGGGTGGCGAAGTCCAGCGCCGCCTGGGCCTGAGACTGCACCATGGTCACGCGCATCAGGTCCAGCGCGCCCAGAAAACCCAGCACGATGCAGGTGGCGGTCATGGCGAAATACAGGCCGGCGATACCGCGGCGATCGTGAACCAAGTGACGGAGGTTGGGCGCGGGCATGGGCGGTCTCCCGATTACAGGCTGGGCGAGGCGGTGCAGCCGGGCTGGCCGGGCAGGGCGCCAAGGGCGCCGAAGCGGGCGCGGGCGTAGGCGGTGCGGACGATCATCACCTCGCCCGGCAGTGACGGCAGCAGCACCCGCACGCCCTCGAACGGCCTGAAGCGATAGGCGACGGAGGCAACGATCAGGGTGTCGCCGTTCAGGGCGGGATTGGGCACCGCCACCGTGGTGACGGGCAGCTTGGCGGCGGCGCCATCGGTGCCGATGGGCGATCCCGTGTCCACGCTGAAGGGCGAGCGGCGCTGCCAGGCGATGGTCGGCCCGGCCCCCGTGTCGATGACCGCGGCGGCGACGATCTGGCCGTTGGTGGCCATGACAAGGGGCTGGGCCACGATCTCGCCGATGTGGAAATAGGTGCCCAAATAGGCGGAATCGGTGGTCTGGGCGCAATCCAGCAAAGTCTGGCGCCGCGCCAGCAGGTCGGCCACGGTGACCGAGGTGCGTTCGACGATGTTGACGGCGCGCATGTAGAAATACATCTCGGTGAAGCCCACCAGGATGATGACGGCGATGGGGAAGATCAGCGCCGCTTCCAGCGCCGCCACGCCGCGCCGGTCCCCCCTCAGCCTGCGAATCAAGCCCCCCATGGCCCCACCTATTCGTTCTGAACCGCCATCTGGCGGCTGAAAGTGAGCTGTGTGATGCCGGCGATGCCCAGTACGCCCGAGAAGCCGGGGCGGCTGATGGTGACGCTGTACAGCATCACGTCGCCCGCACCTCCGGCCCCGGCGATGCCCATGTCCGGGTCCCAATGGCCGTTCTTGTTGGAGTCGGTGTAGGTCTCGCCCTCGTCCCAGGTGCCGTTGTTGTTGGCGTCGACGAAGGGCTCGGGTTTGCCGATGTTGTCGAACGAGGTGTAGACCTTCATGTCCAGCGTCAGCGTGCCCTTGTCCCCCATCCAGCGCCCGACGCCCGCCAGGATGATCTTGCGGATGGTGGTCTCGCGGTCGGCGCCGCCGGCGCCGGTGATGCCGTAGCGCGATGCCATCCGTACCGCCATCTCCAGCGAGGCGTCGGTCATCAGCATCAGGCCGGCCTCGATGGCGCCGGCCGTCAACAGCAGCAGCATGGGCAGCAGCATGGCGACCTCGACCGTGAGGACCATGCCGCGCCGGTCGGCAAGAAGGCGCTTGAGCCGGTTCACGGGGTGGCGCTCCCCCCGTTGCGGGCGCGCAGGAAACGGTAATAGTCCAGGTTCGAGCGCACGGCAGTGCGATCCAGGTCGGTGTTGAGCACGTTCTCGGCCGCCTGGTCGTTGCCCATCAGGCCGTAGGCCAGGGCCAGGTTCTGGCGCGCCTGGGCCGGTGCCGACGGTGCGGTGGCGATGTCCAATAGAACATTGACGCCCTGGCGCGGCTGGCCGGCCAGCGCCAGCGACAGGCCCAGATTGCTGCGGGCGGCGGTGTCTTCGGGGTGCATGGCGAGCGCCTGGGTGTAAAGCGCCTGCGCTTCGTCGTGTTGGCCCTGCATGTCGCGGGTGACACCCAGGCCGCACAAGGAGCGGGTGTCGTCGGGAGCCAGTCGCCGTGCCTCCTGGTAGCGTTGTTCGGCCTCGGTGAACTGGCGTTTCATCAGGGCGATGCGGCCCAGGGCCAATTGCGGTCCCACTTCGGTGGGACGGCGCTTGGACGCCTCCATATAGGCGGTGCGGGCGCGCTCGCGTTCGCCCGCCATGAACAGGGCGTCGGCCATCCCTAAGCGGGCGTCGTAATCCTCGGGATTACGCTTGAGAACCTGCTGGTAGAGCGACATGGCGCTGGCCGAGTCGCCGCTGTCCAGGCTGGCCTTGGCAAGCCGCAAATTGCTTTCGGCGGCCGGCGACGCGGTGGAGGTTGCGGCAGGGCCGGCGGCGCAGCCCATGACCAGCAACGGCAGGAGCAGGGCGGTGATTTTCGCCAGGGTCTTCATTTGTGGAAAGCCTCCATCATGCGCAGGAAGGCTGGACCGCCCGAGATCAGCATCACGGCGGGCAGGATCAGCACCATCATCGGCATGGTCATCTTGGCCGCCAGCTTGGCGCCCTTTTCCTCCAGCAGCAGGATGCGGGTGGTGCGCTCGGTGCGGGCCAGGGTCTTCAGCGACTGGGTGATGGGGGTGCCGTACTGGTGCGCCTGGATCAGGGTCGCAACCAAGCTGCGCAGGCATTCGACACCGGTGCGCTCGGCCAGATGGCGCAGGCCGACCACCGGGTCGGCGTTCATCTGGATCTCGTGGGCGGTGATCTCCAGCTCGTTGGCCAGCGGCGGGCAGACGCTCTCGATCTCGGCGCCGATGCGCTTGATACTGGCACCCAGCGAATAGCCGGCATTGGTGCAGATGACCAGCAGGTCCAGGGCGTCGGGCACCGACCGGTAAATCTGCCGCTGGCGCTTGCGCACCCGCCGGCGCAGGGCGAGCTCGGGCAGCGTCATGCCCACCTGCAGTCCGCCCAGCACCATCAGCGCGGCGACCATGGTGGCGGTGTCGGCCATGTGGCTGGCGACGGTGCCCAGCACCGCGCCCACGGCGCCGCCGATGATCTTCAGCGTGATGAAGACCGACAGCGCATGGGGCTGGCGGAACCCGCCGGTCAGCAGCAAGTTCTGCAGCGCGCGGCGCTGCTTGGGATTGAACAGCGGCAGCTTGTTGCCCAGTTCGGCCAACAGGCCCGGCTTGGCGCTCAGGTCGGGGCTTTCATCCTCGACGCGGGGTGCGCCGCCGGCCTCGCGCACGATCTCGCGGGCGCGGTCGGCGGCACGGGCGCCCGGGCGATTGAGGCGCAGCGCCACCAGCGCGGCCACGGCGAGGAGGGTGAGCAAAGCCAAGGTTTCGAGGAAGTCCGCCGTCATGGCCTCAATCCTCCAGCTTGGTCATGCGGGCGATGATGACCAGGCCCGTCATGATCATGCCGACGGCGAGGGTCAGCAGGCGCTGACCGCGTTCGGTGGTGAACAGCACCTCCATGTAGTCGCCGCCCATGGCTTGCAGGGCGCCCATGATGGTGAATGGCACAGCCGCGATGATCTTCGAGGCGGCGCGCCCCTGGGCGGTCAGCGCCCGCGTCTTCAGCCGCACCTCGCGGCGCGAGCGGATGATATTGGAGAGGTTCTCCAGGGTGTCGGCCAGCGGGCCGCCCGTCTCGCGCTGCAACTGCAGGCAGACGACGAAGAAGCGGAAGTCGGCGACGCCGATGCGGGCGCTGGCCTTTTCCAGCACGTCCTGCTGGTCCAGGCCTAGGCGCAGGGCGTCGCCCATCAGCCGGAACTCGCGCCCCACCGGGTCGGGCAGCTCGCGGCCGGCGCTGACGATGGCCTGAACCACCGGCACGCCGGCGCGCACCGCGCGCACGATCAGGTCGAGCGCGTCGGGGAAGCCGCCCAGGAAACGGGTGCGATAGCGCCGTGTCACCAGCTGGAAGGCGGCGAAGCCGCCCAGGCCGGCCCCCGCCGGGGCGGCGGCCAAGGCCGTCCACAGCGATAGGCCGCCGGTCCGCACCAGCATGATTGCGGCCACGCCGGCCAGTACCGCCGCAAGGGCGATGGTGCGCACGCCGGCTGGGCCGCCCATGTGCTCGGCCTGGGCTTTCAGGCGGGACACCAGCTGAACCGCCAGGGTGTTCCCACCGCCCGCACGGCGGAGCAGGCGGGAACCGGTGTCCACATGCGCGGCATCGGCCGCGACGGCGGCAGAGACCGCCGGCCCCACCTGGGCCACGCTGTCCCGCACGCGCTGCCGCATACGGGCACGCGGGCCGGTGGCCACGGCCGATCGCATGGCGTGGTAACCCAGCGCGGCGATGACCACGCCGACGAAACCGGCGGCGGCGATGACGTCCTCGGGGGCGATGGGGCCGCTCATGCCAGCATGGCCTCCATCAGCGCCTTCTCCAGGCCGTAATAGCTGGCACGGGCGGCGCAGGCCGGACGCAGGCCCGTGCTCTCGAAGGTGCCCTTCACCTCGTCGCCGAAGGTGGAATCGTCGTAGCGGAAGGTGAACAGGTCCTGGGTGATGATGACGTCGCCTTCCATGCCCGCGATCTCGGTCACGTGGGTGATGCGCCGCACGCCGTCACGCATGCGTTCCAACTGCACGATCAACTGCACCGCGCTGGCGATCTGGCGGCGGATGGACAGCAGCGGCAGGTTGGCCGAGGCCTGCAGCACCATGCTTTCCAGGCGGGTGATGGCGTCGCGCGGGGTGTTGGCGTGCAGCGTGGTCATGGAGCCGTCGTGGCCAGTGTTCATGGCCTGCAGCACGTCGAACGCCTCGGCGCCGCGGGTCTCGCCCAGGATGATGCGGTCGGGGCGCATGCGGAGCGCGTTCTTCACCAGCTGGCGCTGGTCGACGGCGCCGCCGCCTTCGATGCTTTCCGGACGGGTCTCCAGGCTGACCACATGGGGCTGCTGCAATTGCAGTTCGGCGGCGTCCTCGATGGTGATGATGCGCTCGCGCTCGTCGATCACCCGCGACAAGGCGTTCATCAAGGTGGTCTTGCCCGAGCCGGTGCCCCCCGAGATGATGACGTTGGAGCGGCAGGCCGCCGCCACTTCCAGCACGCGGGCCATCTGGGCCGACAGGTTGCCCTGCATGACCATGCGGTGCAGGGTGACGTTGCGCTTGGCGAACTTGCGGATGGACATGCAGGTGCCGCGGATGGCCAGCGGCGGCAGCACCACGTTGACGCGGCTGCCGTCGGCCAGGCGGGCGTCCACCATGGGGCTGCTCTCGTCCACCCGGCGGCCGATGGAGGCGGCGATGCGCTGGGCCACGTTGGTGACGTGGTTGTTGTCGCGGAACTTGAGCGGGGTCAGTTCCAGGCGGCCGTGGCGCTCGACGAACACCTGGTCGGGGCCGTTGACCAGGATGTCGGTGACGGTGTCGTCGGCCAGCAGCGGCTCGATGGGGCCGATGCCGAACATGTCGTTGAGGATTTCCTCGACCGCTTGCATCTGCTCGGGCGTGGTCACCAGCATGCGGTCACGGGCGACGATCTCGGCCACCAGGCGGATCAGGTCGCCGCGCACCTGCTCGCGCGAGCGGGTCACCGCCGCCGAGACGTTGATGGCGGCGAACACCTCAGAGCGCAGGGCGAGGAAGCATTCCGAACGCAGGAAGTTCTCGGACACCCCGTCGGGGACGGCGGCCGGTGCGCAGACCGGCGCCGGGCCGGGGGCGCAGATGGGCTGCGGCGCGGGCGCCGGGGTCGAACTGGCGACGGGAACGGCCGGCGTGGCCGGCACCTCTTCGGTCGGCAGCGGCAAGCCCGGCGAGAAGGGGTCGCGCTTGCGCCCGAACATCAGCCCCCCCATTCCAGCAGATGGCGCAGCAGGGGATGGTCGCGGAACGAGAAGGCGCGCTTGGGCTTGTCGTCCATGCGGCGCCCGGCCAGGTCGTCGCCCATGCGCTTCAGGGCCACGGCCAGGGCGCCGCGGCTGGCCACCAGCGGCGGGCCCAGGTTCTCGGCGCGGCTGGCGGCCTCGTGGTCGTAGGGCAGCACGTGGCTGGCGCGGCGCCCCACCGCCTCTTCGAAGTCGCGCATGGCCAACTCGCCCTTGCCGGGCTGGCGCGGTTGGTTGACCACCAGCATCACCGGGGCGTGGGCGTCGCGGGTCTCGGCGGTGCGCATCAGCCGCGCCGTTTCCCGGGCGGCATAAACCGACGGCTCGGTCACCAGGGCGACCACCTGGGCCTCCTCCAGCATGGTGGTGGCACCGGCGCCGGCGCGGTGGGGCATGTCCAGGACGACGTAGTGGAAGTGGCGCTTCAGCTCGTTGACCAGCTCGCGCAGCGCCTCGACGTCCATCGGCTCATCGGTGTCCAACGCGTTCTGGGCGGTCAGCAGGTAGAGCTTGCCGCCGATCGTCACCATCGTGCGGTCCAGGTACTGGGTATCCAGCCGCCGCGCGTTCTTCAGCACGTCGGACAGCCCGTTGTTGGACTGGGTGCCCAGCAGGATGTTCATGGGGCCCCCGTAAGGGTCGAGGTCCAGCAGCGCCACCCGGCGGTCCACATTCTGGGCCAGATGCCAGGCCACGTTGGCCGCCACGGTGGAAACTCCCACGCCGCCGCGCGCGCCCACGCAGGCCACCAGCTTGCCGGTGCGCACCTGATGCACCGGCTGCGCCGCCGCTCCGGGACCGCCCAGCAGGCGGGTCAGCAGGTCGATGGTGAGCGGCTTGGAGATGTATTCGTCCACCCCCATGCGCAGCAATTCGCGGAACAGGCCGACGTCATTGCGCTCGCCGATGACCACCACCGAGACGCTGGGGGCGCACACCTCGGCCAGTTGGGCCAGTTCGGACAGGGCCATGGCCGAGGTGGAGATGTCCACGATCAGTTGGCGCGGCGGCCGCTCCAGCTTGGCCATGAACTCGGTTGCGTCGGCCACACTGCCCTGGTGGATCCAGGTGTGGGGCATCATGCGGGCCAGGGCGAAGCGCTCGACCGTTTCGGTGCTGGCGGAATCGGCCAGGAAAGCCACGAACTCGGCGTGGCTGGGTGCGCTGCGCGTCGGGTTGGTCAGGCTTTCGATCAGGGACATGGACATCGAGCCTCCCCGTGCTATGGCGAGCCGCCGCCGGACAAGTTGCTGGTCGTCGTGCTGCGGCGCAGGGGCTTCACCTTGTCGGCGTAATACCGGCCGGCCGCGCCGGCGGTGCCGGTGCCGTCGGGGCCGCCGAAGCTGCGCGGGGCCTGAAGGTCGGCCGGGTCGACCAGCATGTTGGTAAGGTTGGTGTAGCCGGCGCAGCCGAACGCCATGGTGGGGCGCGAGGCGGCGCCGTTGCTGTCGTTGGGCGTGATCATGCCGGCGCAATCGGGTGGGGTCAGGGTGATGCGCAGCACCTCCACCGAGGCGGGGCCGCCGGCCGGGCCGGTGGTGTCCACCCGGGCAATGGCGGGGTCGACGCCCAGGCCCTCGGCCAAGCCGCGTGCCACGGTGTCGCCCGGCTGCGGCGAGCCCTGGGGCAGGCGCACCCGCACACGCAGGCCGGTGGGCCCGCCTCGGGTCAGGGCGGCGGCGATGGCGGTCTTCTCGGCCTCGGTCGGTTTGCCCAGGTCGGCCACGGCGACGCTGTCGACCAGCGACACCGCGCGGCCGATCACCGCCGAGGTGGGCATCTCGCGGACCTGGTAGTCGAGGAAGCAGCCGGTCAGCAGTGGGGCCAGGAACACCGGCAGGATCGCAGGAAAGCGGGTCATGCGGGGTCTCCTCAGTACACGAAGCCGGCCGGGCCAACCAGGCGCGGGGTGTCCGCCGCCAGGGGGTCGGTGCCCAGCCGCTGATTGTTGATGTATTCCACGTCCGAGGCCGGCTTCAGGTTGGCCAGCGGGGTCTGCAATTGGCTGCCGTCGGTGGGCTTGACCATGTAGGCGGTGACGATCACCACCAGCTCGCTCTTGTTGCTGCGGTAGTCGGTGGAGCGGAACAAATGGCCCAGTATGGGCAGGTCGCCCAGTCCGGGCAGGCGGGCCACGACATCGCGCATATTGTCCTGCAGCAGGCCGCCGAGGACGAAGCTCTGGCCGCTGGCCAGTTCGACCGTGGTTTCGACCCGGCGCACCGAAAGGCCGGGAATGACCAGGTTGTTCACCACGATGGAATTGGCGGTCGACAGCTCGCTGACCTCGGGGCGGACCAGCAGCGAAATGCGGTCCGAGGACAGCACCGTGGGGGTGAAGTCCAGCGCCACGCCGAACGGCTTGAACTCGACGCTGATGGAATTGCTTTGCGATTGCACCACCGGGATGGGGAACTCGCCGCCCACCAGGAAGCTGGCGGTCTGGCCCGACACGGCGGTGAGATTGGGCTCGGCCATCACGGTGACCAGCCCTTCCTGGTCCAACACGTCGATCACCGACTGGATGTTGTAGTTCTTGGTGACGAACCCGGCATTCACGCCCCAGCCCGTGGGCGGGATGACGAACAGGTTCTTGTCGTTGTCGAAGAAATCGCGGCCGTTGAAGATGCCGGTGACGAAATGGCCGGGGGTCAGCAGGGCCTGCCAGTTGACGCCGAATTGCTGGGTGATGTCGCGCGAAACCTCGGCGATGCGCACCCGCAGGTGAACCTGGGTCGGGGTGCGGATGGCGACGTTGTTGATCAGCCGGTCTTCCTTGGCCAGATAGGGCGCCAGGGTGTCGGCCACGGCGGCCACCTGGGCGGCGGTGTCCACCGTGCCGCCCACCATCAACGAGCCCGGTGCCGAGGCCAGGGTGAACGAGTGAGCGGGGAAGCGCTGGCGCAGCAGTTCGGTCATCTCGGCGATGTTGTGGCGTACCGTCACATCGCGGCGCAGGATCTCGTGATCATGGCCGTCCACCGCGTACAGCGTTGTGGTGCCCGCCTTCTTGCCCAGCAGGAAGATGGCGTTGGGCGACGGCACCTGAACGTCGGCCACGTCGGGGTTGGCGACGAAGACGCTGAGCGCCGGGCGGGGCAGGCGGATCATCTCGCCGGTGCCGGTGGACAGGTCGATGCGGCTGCCCGTCTCGGCGGCGGCAGCCACCGAGACGGACAGCGGCGCAAACCCCTTCCCCCAGGGGCCTGCGGCCAACGCGAGCACGACGCCAAATCCAACCAGGGTGCGCGTGACGATGTTCATTCCCACCTATCCCTCTGTTACTTGGACTCGCCCGCACCCCGGAACACCTTGACCGAGGCCGGCCCGGCGGCCACCGGCTGGTAATGGGATTTCGCCGGCACGTCGGCCATGCGCACCACCTGCGAGATGTCGCGGCCCCAGATGGGCTGGGCCGGGGCCGGAGCATCGGCACCGTCCTTGGCGCGGCTGACCGCTAAACTGCGCAGCGCCAGCGACAGCTGCCCCAGCCGGCTGGCCACCGCCACGGTTTCGCCGTCGCGCGCGGTGACTTCCAGCGTCACCGTGCGGGCGCGGTTGGCGGTGGCGGCGGCTGGCGTGTCGCCTTCCGGCGCGCGCAAGGTCGAGCCCACGGCGATGATGCGCACATCGGCTAGCACGGTTTCGGTGGCCACCTTCGGTGTCCCCTGGGCGCCGATCTCGCTGTCGCGCAGATTGTGGGTGAGCAGCAGATCGACCCGGTCGCCCGGCAGGATCAGGCCGGCATTACCGGAGACTTCGTCGATGGCCACCGACACCGCCCGCATGTCAGGTTGCAGCGCGGCGGCCAGGAAGCCCGGTGCGTCGGGGAAGACCACGTCCTTTTCGGTGATGGTGGCGCCTTCATCCAGCACCCGGCGCACCACGGCGCCGGCCAGCTTGTGGGCGGCGGGGCTGCCCCTGACGATCTCGCCCTTCTTGACCGCGTCGGCCGGCTCGTCGCGCCAGGCCAGGTCGTCGGCTTTCAGCAGCGTGCCCACCGGCAGGCGTGCGGCCGCCGTCTGCACCGCGTTCATGGGCGGTGCCGCCGGCGCGCTGGTGGACGCGATGAACAGGCCGCGCAGCAGCAGCGCTGCCACCACGGCAAGGACGAAGATGGAGACGATGCGCAAGGCGGCGCGCACATTCATGGGACTTCAACCTCCATTGCCGATGACGGCCAGCGCCGCCACGGCGCCTCCCAGCGACAGGGCGATTCCGTAAGGGACGCCGCGTTCCGAGGAGATCAGGCCAAGGCCGAAGCCCAGGGCCGGGGGCATTCGCAGCCGGGCCAGCCAGTTGGCGGCCAAGCCGACGATGCCGAGGACGGTTCCGGCCAGGGCCACCAGGACCAGGATGGCGATGCCATGGCGATGGCCGGCCCACAGGAACACCGCCGCCGCCAATTTGACGTCACCGCCGCCCAACCAGCCCAGCAGGTAGAACCCCAGGGTGACGGCGAAGGCCAGGACGCCGATACCGGCATTGAGGGCGACTGCCTGCCATCCCCATCCGGCCATGGCGGCGAACACGCCCCACAGCAGGATCGACAGGATGACAAGCCGGTTGTCGATGACCCGCCAGCCGAGATCGCGGGCCGCCGCCGCCGCAAAGACCAGGGCGGCGGCCCACGCGACCATCGCGGCTAGCTGTTGCCCGAGGCGGCGTCCGACATGGCTGAGGTGATGCCGGAGAAGATGGAGGCAATGTGGGTTTTCAGGTTGGTGGTGTTGATGGCGGCCACCACGCCCAGCACCATGATGCCGGCCATGATCGCATATTCCAGGGCGGCAACGCCCTTCCTGCACTTCAGCACCAATAGAATGGAGCGCTTCATGGCTGTCCCCTCGTCTAACTCGTTGAACGGGCAGCCTAAATTCCAGGCCGCCCTACGGTGTTTGCCTGAGCGGATGCTTCCAAATTATGACAACGCTGTAATTATGTTTCTGCGAGGCGCATTTCTGGAATTTTGGCAAATGGCATGTAGTTGGTATTAATGCAGCGGAGCGGAATCTGCATGTTCGTGAATCTATTGCACAGTTTTTTAGATAATTTGTCCTTGTTTTTATTTCAAATGCGCAGGCAAGGGGTGATATGGCCTAGGGTTTTCGCCCGATAAGCTGATCTGCTGATAATTGCGTGTGTCTGCTACCAGAGTATTAGATGGCGGGTAGGCTGATTCGCCGGTATGGCTTATATGAACATTTTGCATGGCTTGACCAAGGTCACGGAAATCTGCTGGAAATCGCCTTTTGCCGTTGCAAAGCGCGGGCGGCCTTCTTACCCTAACGGTTGTGTGCGTTGTTCCGGCGGTATAGGTCCGCGACGGGGCGGGAAGGAGGGCAAGGTGGGACTGGCCGAACTGCAGCGTGATCTTGATTTACTGCGTCAGGCCAATATTCGGCCGACCCGCCAGCGGGTGATCATCATGCGCACTATCCGCAACGGCGGCCGGCGGCACCTGACGCCCGAGGGCTTCCATAAGGAATTGGCCGAGGCTGGGCTGAAGATGGCGCTTGGCACCGTCTACAACAGCCTGAACCAGTTTGCCGCTGCCGGCATCCTGCGCCGCGTCGGGTTCGGCGACCGCATCTTCTATTGCACCAGCACCGACGAGCATCACCACTTCTACGACGAGGATACCGGCCTGCTGGAGGACATCACCGGCGCGCAGCCCTCCGCGGGCAACCTGCCGGCGCTGGCGCCGGGCATGGAGATGGTGGGGGTGGACATCGTGGTGCGGGTGCGCCGGGCCGGCTGATCGGTTTCGGCTTTGCCCGTCGTCATGGCCGGGCTTGACCCGCCCATCCACGCGCTTCCGCAAAATCTACTCTGGGAACACTGGGTGGGCTGACCCGCGTGGATGCGCGGAACAAGTCCGCGCATGACGGTGGGAGAGAAGGCCGCTCTGGCTATTCGGCGGCCTGGCCAACCTTGTACTGCATATCCTCGACGCGGATGTGCCGTACCAGCCAGTCGCACAGGAATTCATACACCGGCTGGCGCAGGGCCAGGGCCTCGCCGTTCTGGAAGCGCTGCACGAACTTGTAGGCCGTCGAGATGAAGATGGTGTGCGAGGCGAAGTGCGGCTCGACGATCTCGGGGGCGACGCCCACGAAGAACTGCTCTTCGTCGCGGAAATGGATGGCGGCGTATTCCAGCAGGCCGAAGATCACCTCGCCCAGTTCGTCGGCGCCGAGTGTGTCGTTGTCCAGCGTGTTGATCATGCCGATCAGCTTCTTGTGCTGGCTGTCCAGCAGATCGTTCCCCACGGAAAGATCGTCGGACCACTCAATCTTCGCCATCAACCGGCCTCCATGCGTTCCGCTGGGAGCTTATATCACCGCAACCCACGGTGACAATCGGCAGGCGAATGCCACCGTATATCCTCAGGGCATGGCACGGTTGCGTGGCGCGAAGGGAAGCCCAAAGGACCGGGTGCCACCTTGACGGCGCGCATTCGGCTTCCGGGATATCGCCGTATGGTTGACTGCGCGCCTCGGCCGCCTAAACTCACCTGCTAAGGGGCGCACCAAGTCGCCCGACAGGGAGGGCATCATGACGCTCGAAGGAATCGCGGCGGGAGGCGTCGGTGCGCTTGCCGCCAAGCTGGATGTTGCTGCCGATTGTGCATGTAGCCGCTAAGATGGCCGGGGGTTGAGGAGGGCGCATGCGGCTGTGGGCCGGGATGGTTTGCGGGTGGCTGGTTGCGGCGGCGCTGCTGCTGTGCTGCGGGCCGACCCGTGCGGCGGAGGCGGTGCGGCTTGAAGGCGAGGCGCATCATTTTTCGCTCGACGGCAGTTTGGAACTGTATGCCGACGATTCCGGCGGGCTGACGCTGGACGAGGTGATCCGCCGCCATCAGTTCCGCGATCCCGGCCCTCCCAGGCTCGATCCCGGCATCCGCTGGTACCGGGTTACCGTTCAGCGGCAGCCCGGCATGCCGGCCGAATGGGTGCTGGCCTTCGGCGAGCCTGATGTCGATGACGTGCGGGCGTACCTGCCGCGACCCGAGGGGGGCTTTGAGGAACGCCACTTGGGCCGGCGGGTGCCGGCCGAGCAATTGCCGCTGTCGGCGCTACGCCACATGG
>DATJKV010000323.1:0-2743 GCA_035491155.1 Magnetospirillum sp.
CCTGGCTGTCGGTTGCCGCCATGATGGCCTGGGTGGACCGCAACACCTTCGCCCCCTTCGCCCTTTGGCGGGTGGTGGTTGGGCTGGGGGCGCTGGGCCTAGCCCTAATTCCTTAAAAAAGACTTGAGGATAGGGGCGCAACCTATTGCGACTCCTGTGCTTTTTTGGTGACTTCTTAAGTCGGCATCCGCTATTCATAGGCCTTGGCTATCCATTAAGGGGTATCTGGGCCGTGAATCGGATCGTGGTCATGCTGGCTTTGATGCTGGGGCTTGCCGCCTGTTCGAGCGCCCCGCCGCCCCGCATGGCTGCTCCCGAGCCGGCTCCGCTGGTGCTCGACCCCGACGCGGCGTGTCTGCAGGAATTGGCTGCCCTGGGCGTCAGTTTCCAGCCGGTGGCGTCGTTCGGCGACCCCGACCAAGGGTGCGGTGTCGCCAACGCGGTCAAAGTCAGTGCCACCGGCGTGCCGTGGAATCGCCCCGGCGTACTGTCCTGCCAGATGGCGCGGACGCTAGCGCGCTACCAGGCCGAGGTGTTGCAGCCGGCGGCGGAAAGCCATTTCCACCAGCCCATCAAGCGCATCCTGCATGCCGGCACCTATGACTGTCGGGTGCGGCGCAACGCCTCGACGGCCACTGCCGCCGCCCTGGGCGGCAGCCGGGGCGGCCGGCTATCCGAGCATTCCAAGGGCATGGCCATCGACCTGATGGGCGTCGAGCTGGCCGACGGCACCATCGTCTCGGTCAAGAAGGATTGGCGCGGCGGCGGCGAAAAGACCAGCTTCCTCAAGGACGTGGCGCGGCGCTCGTGCAACACCTTCAACGTGGTGTTGACCCCCAATTACGACAAATTCCACCAGGACCACCTGCACCTGGACATTGGCCCCCATACCCTTTGTGGGTACTGACCTGCGCCTATCCGCCAGGATTACTCCGACTGAGAGGGCCGTTTTCATCTTCCGGCTAATGGAGATCGCCAAAAGCGATCGCCACAATCGGATTCATGGATGGACGACGCCTAGCCCCCCTCGCTCCCCTCGCCAGCCTGGCGCTCGTGCTCAGCACCATGCCGGGCCGGGCCTGGGCTCCCGAGCCCACCGCATGGTCCCGCATGCCGCCGATGCAGGTGGCGGAGCCCGCACCGACGCCCCCGCCGGCACGCAAGGTGTCGGAGGCCAATTTCCGGTGCCTGGCCCTCAACGTCTATTGGGAATCCCGCGGTCAGCCGTTGGCCGGTCAGGCGGCGGTGGCCCACGTGACGCTGAACCGCACCGAGGCGCCGGGCTTCCCCGCCTCCATCTGCGGCGTGGTGCACCAGGGCTGCCAGTTCGGCTGGACCTGTGACAAGCGTTCCAACGCCCCCATGGACCCGGCCGCTTGGGAGGAGGCCCAAGACGTGGCCCGCCGGACCCTGGCCGGCGAGCCCGATCCCACGCGCGGCGCGTTGTACTTCCACCAGTTGAGCGAACACCCGGCCTGGGTGCGCGGCCGCTACGATCACCGAGTGGTGATCGGCCAGCACGTGTTCTTCAACGTGACGGGCCGCGAGGAGCAGGTGGCCGAGGGTAGGTAGAGTCAGCCCTCAAGGAAGTCCAGCTGCCACTCCATCTCCTCGGGGGTCAGCGGGTAGGCGCCGTTGCGCGAGTGGAACTGGCGGCTGGGCGGCAGTCGCAGCAGCTTGGCCTGCAACTGATCCGACAGGCCGGTCGACAGCTTCGCCTTCCAGCACACGGCCATCATGCCCTTGGCGCTCTGGGTCTGGACCGTCTTCTTGACCATGGCGAAGGGCAGGCCGCCGAGCACGGCCAGCGCCGCCATGACGAAGGCAAGGTCACCGCCGGAAAGCGCGGTGTCGATGGTGCTTTCGTCCAGCTTGTTCTGGAAGTGCAGCTGCTGGGCGCGCATCAGGGCGGCCGTCTCGTCGGCGATCTTCTTCGCTTCGGCCTTGGCGGGTCCGGTGGCCTCCATCTCGTCCAGGCGCTTGCGGACCACGGCGGCCACGGCAGCGGCGGCTTCGGGCTGCAGGTCCTGGCGGGCGGCCAGGCCTTGCAGCAGGTTGGCGGCAACGAAGCGGGCCAGCTTGCCGGCGGCCTTGGCCGGCAAATGCGGGCGTTCCACCAGCGGCTGGTGCCAGGCCTCGATATCGGCGGCGCGGTCCACCAGGCGGTCCAGGGTTTCCTCGCGGATCTGGGCCGAGGCGTTGCCCAGCAGGGTGGCGATGGCCTCCACGTTGTCGGTGGCGGCGATGGCGTCGGCCACCCGCACGTTGACCACCCGGCGCTTCGAGATGGCCGACAGCGCTCCCGGAACGGGTTCGGCGGCGATGATCTCCAACAAGTCGTTGTCGGTCAGCACCGGCGAGAATTGCAGCACCGGCGCAGATACCGCCAGCTCGGCGTCCTTGGCCAGGCGGCGGATGACGTCGGGTGGAGCGTCGGCCACGTCCTTCAGGGCATCGGAAAGGATCTCGCGCACCTTGGCGATCTGGTCGCGGGCCAGCATTTCCAGGGTTTCGTAGGTCAGCCGGCGCAGCCGGTCCTGCTCGTTGGTGGACAGGCCGGGGGCCAGGCGGACGATCTTCGCCGCCAGGTCCGAGCGGACCAGGTCGTCCTTGTCGTTGGCCAGCAGCAGATTGGCCTGGGGCGGCGACACCTCGTTGCGGGCGACGCGGCGGCGTACGTCGGGGCTGGAATCCTCGGCCAGGTAGTAGAGGATCTCCGGCTGGACGTCGCGGCGATCGGCCA
>DATJKV010000324.1:0-3871 GCA_035491155.1 Magnetospirillum sp.
CGGAGCGCTCGAAACGGGCGATGACAAGAACCACGCTGGCAACCAGCGCGATGACGCCGACACCGATGATGATCATGAAGCGGCTGGACAGCCGAAGATTTCGCCAGGCTTGCACTGACTTTCCACCCGTAGCCAGGCACCGGCTCCCTACCCCGAACCGGTGCGTGTGCGTGCCCCCAACCCCACACTATTATGAAAGGCAGGAATTGAAAACACCGGCCTTTCGTTTAGCGGAAAAAGGTTAAGCTTTTCACAAGGATTTGCCTAGAGTGTCCTGCTCGCAAGCGTTCATAATGGTTCTGCCGGCCGGGCCTGTAGGTAAGGCTACCCTGGGCGTCTTCACGCACAGGAGTAACTTGGTCACCCATAAGGGACGGGCATCTTCCTGATCTGGCTTGCATTTGCGAGCGTTCGCAGGTCTACTAAGTCAACATGACTGACGTAAAGACCGGCATTAATCCGCTGTTCCTGCGCGAGGAGGAGTTGCGCCAGGGCCTGGAACTTCTGTTCTTCGCCTATCGCGACTTCACCGCCGAGCCCGACGCCATCTTGGCGGAGTACGGCTTCGGGCGGGCTCACCATCGTGTCATCTATTTCGTCGGCCGCAATCCCGGCATGACGGTGTCGGATCTTCTCGCCATCCTGCAGATCACCAAGCAATCGCTGTCGCGCGTGCTGGGCCAACTGGTCGAGGAAGGCTTCATCACCCAGCGGCCGGGCAGCCGTGACCGCCGCCAGCGCCTGCTGGAACTGACCGAGAAAGGGACCGAGCTGGAGCGCCAGCTGACCGAGCGCCAGCGCGCCCGCATCGCCCGCGCCTACCGCGATGCCGGTGCCGAGGCGGTGGAGGGCTACCGCAAGGTGCTCCTGGGGCTGATCGACGAGGCCGACCGCGCGCGCTTCCCCGCCCGCGGCCCCGGCCGCCGCTAGGGAAGGGATGGCCGCCATGGAGGACATACCGCACATCCTGGTGGTCGATGACGATACCCGCCTGCGCACCTTGCTGCGCAAGTACCTGTCCGACAACGGCTACCTGGTCACCGTGGCTGCCGACGCGGCCGAAGCCCGCGCCAAGATGGCGGCGCTGGCGGTGGACCTGTTGGTGCTGGATGTGATGATGCCGGGCGAAGACGGCCTCAGCCTGACGCGAGACCTCAGGAAGTCGAACCCGGTCCCCATCCTGCTGTTGACCGCCATGGGCGAGGTGGACGATCGCATCAACGGTTTCGAGGCCGGCGCTGACGATTACCTCTCGAAGCCTTTCGAGCCGCGCGAACTGCTGTTGCGCATCGCCTCGATCCTGCGCCGCACGCCCAAGCCGGCCGAGGCCGATGGACCTGTGCTGCTGGGGTTGGGGCCGTTCTGCTGGGACGTCGGGCGGCAGGAATTGCGCAAGGGCGACGAGGTGGTGCACCTGACCACCGCCGAGCGCGAATTGCTGGCTATTCTGGCCGAGGTGCCGGGTCAGGCGGTGTCGCGCGACGATCTGGCGGCCCGCACCGGCAACGCCGCCAACGCCCGCGCAGTGGACGTTCAGGTGACCCGCCTGCGCAAGAAGCTCGAGGATGACCCGCGCATGCCGCGCTACCTCCAGACCGTCCGGGGCATGGGTTACATGCTGAGGCCGGACTAACATGACCAGCCCCACCCTGTGGCTGAAGCGATTGCTGCCGCATGGCCTGCTGGGCCGCTCGCTGCTGATCATCGTCACGCCGCTGATCGTGGTGCAGCTGGTTTCCACCTACATCTTCTACGCCACACACTGGGACACGGTGGCCAAGCGCCTAGCCACCGCCCTGGCCGGAGACATCGGCGCGGTCATCGAAACGCTCCGCGCCTTTCCCGGCGAGGACAACAAGAACCGCATCCTGCGCATCGCCGCCAACCGGATGGATCTGGACATCCGGTTGCAGCCCGGCGGCATTCTGCCTAACGCGCCGCCGGTCAAGCCGAGCGGCATCATGGAAGCGGCGCTCTACGACTCGTTGGACGAGCGCTTGCAGCGGCCCTATCAGGTGGACAGCGACTCGTTCGACCGCGAAATCCTGATCCGCATCCAGTTGTCGGACGGATTGCTGGAGGTGTTCGTTCCGCGCAAGCGGCTGTTCTCGTCCACCACCTACATCTTCGTGCTGTGGATGGTGGGCACTTCCATGCTGCTGCTGGGTATCGCCACCATATTCATGCGCAATCAGGTGCGCAGCGTGCGCAAGCTGGCGGCGGCGGTGGACAGCTTCGGCAAGGGCCACGAGGTGCCCACTTTCAAGCCCGAGGGCGCCTCTGAGGTGCGTCAGGCGGCCCAGGCTTTCAACCTGATGCGTGAGCGCCTCAAGCGTCAGATTCAGCAGCGCACCGAAATGTTGGCCGGCGTCTCCCACGACCTGCGCACGCCGCTGACCCGCATGAAGCTGCAACTCGCCATGATGGGTGATCTGGAAGGCCGCGCCGATCTGGAAGAGGACGTGGCGGAGATGGAGCGCATGGTCGAGGGCTACCTGGCCTTCGCCCGTGGCGAGGGGGGCGAGAAGCCGGTGAGCACCGACCTTTCCGCCCTGCTGGAGGACGTGGTGGCGCGCTGTCGCCGCGAGGGTCGCGAAGTCGACCTGCATGTCGAGGACAAGGTTGTCATGACCTTGCGGCCGCACGCCTTGTCCCGCGCCCTGGCCAACCTGATCGGCAACGCGCTTCGCTATGGCGGCCACGTCTGGGTCCGCCTGGGTCGTCGTTCCGGAGCGGTGGAAATTCTGGTGGACGACGATGGCCCAGGCATTCCCGCCGACAAGCGCGAACAGGTGTTCAAGGCGTTCCTGCGGCTGGAAAGTTCACGCAACCTCGCCACCGGCGGGGTCGGTCTGGGGCTGACCATCGCCCGCGACATCGCCCGCAGCCACGGCGGCGACGTGCTGCTGGAGGACAGCCCGCTGGGCGGCCTGCGGGCACGGGTACGGCTACCGCTGTAACTTCACTTTCCCTCTGGCGCCGTCGTGCTACCCTGCCTCCCCTGGACGAAAGGGGAGGGGTCTATGCTTTCGGTGCTGGTTGGCAATATCAAGGGCGGCTGTGGCAAGACCACCATCGCCACCCACCTGGCCTCGGCCTTCGTGAGGGCCGGCCATCGCACCGCCATTGGCGATTGCGACCGCCAGCGCTCGTCGCTCAACTGGCTGCGCCGTCGGGCCGAAAACGCGCCCGTCATCCAGGGGCTGGACTGGTCGAAGGAATTGGGCTCGCCGCCCAAGGGGATCGATCGGCTGGTGATCGACGCCCCCGCGGCCATGCACCACAAGGACGTGGAAGAACTGCTCGGCATCGCCGACATCGTGGTGGTGCCGGTGTTGCCCGGCGCCTTCGACGAGGACGCTACCGCTCATTTCCTCAAAAAGCTGTCGGCGGTAAAGGCGGTGCGCAAGAACAAGCGGGTGGTCGCCATCGTCGGCAACCGCGTGCGCGTGGGAACCAAGGCGTCCGAGCAACTGGACACCTTCTTCGCCTCGCTGGGCTTCCCGGTGGTGGCGCGGCTGCGGGACAGCCAAATCTATCCCAATGTCGCTTCCGTGGGCCTGTCGGTGCTGGAAGCCAAGGACCGCCGCTCACGCGACTATGCCGCCGAATGGGCGCCGCTGCTGGCCCTGTTGCAGGAAGGCTAGAAACGAAAACGGCCGCCCGAGGGCGGCCGTCGAACGTCTGCGGCGTTCCGCCAGGACTTACTTCTTGACGCCCTTCAGGAACAGCTCACGCATTTCGTCCAGGTTCTGGGCGAAGCGCTTGTTGAGCAGATCGAAGGCCTCGTTGTTGGCCTTGCTGACCATCTCGGACAGTTCGCGCATGTTGGACAGGGCGCGCTCGAAGGCTTCCTTGGCCAGTTCGGTCT
>DATJKV010000325.1:0-2912 GCA_035491155.1 Magnetospirillum sp.
CCCACCGTGCAGATCGCCATCGACCGCGAGCGCGCCGCCCGCTATGGCCTGTCGCCGGGCGACGTCAACGCGACCATCCAGGCCACCATCGGCGGCCAGTCGGCGGGCAATTTCTACGAGGAAGGCAGCGACCGCAACTTCCCCATCCTCGTCCGCCTGGCACCCAAGTATCGCCAGAGCCTGGACGCCATCCGGCTGATTACCGTGGGTGCGCCGAGCCCCACCGGCAAGGGCGTGATAGCGGTGCCGCTGACCGACATCGCCAACGTCAGGCTGGTCTCGGGCGCCGCCTTCATCTTCCGCGAGCAGCAGGAGCGCTATATCCCCATCAAGTTCAGCGTGCGCGGCCGCGACCTGGGCACCGCCGTGCTGGAAGCCCAGCAGAAGGTCGCCGCCGAGCTGCAACTGCCCAGCGGTTACCGGCTGGAATGGGTGGGCGAGTTCGGCGAGTTGCAGAACGCTCTGATGCGCCTCGCCATCGTGGTGCCCATCAGCCTGGGCGTGATCTGCGTGCTGCTCTACGCCAATTTCGGCTCCATCACCGACATGCTGTTGGCCGCCAGCGTCATGCCCATGGCCCTGGTGGGCGGCATCCTGGCCCTGTTCCTGACCGGCACGCCATTCAGCGTGTCGGCGGCCATCGGCTTCGTTGCCTTGTTCGGCATCGCGGCCATGGATGGGATCATCGTCATCTCCTACTTCAACAAGCTGCTGGCCGAGGGGGTGGAGCGGTCGGAGGCGGTGGTGCGCACCTGCCGGACGCAGATGCGCCCGGTGATGATGACCTGCATCGCCGCCTGCGTAGGCCTGCTGCCGGCCGCGGTGTCCACCGGTATCGGTTCCCAGGTCCAGAAGCCCCTGGCGCTGGTCGTGGTGGGCGGCATCACCCTGGCTCCGGCCCTGATCCTGGTGGTGCTGCCGGTGCTCATCGAGCTTTTCTCCCGTCGCCGGCAGGTGGCGTACGAAGAAGCCCCAGCCACTGTCCAGCCCGTGGAGGAAACGCGATGACCATGCGCATCGCCCTCGCCATCGCCATAGTCCTCGCCTTCGCCCTGGGCGGGATGCTGGCCGGCTGTGTCGGGCCTGACTTCGAACGGCCCAACCCTCCCGAGGTGTCCGGCTATACTGCCAGCCAGTTGCCGGCCCAGACCGCCTCGGCCGACGCGCCGGGTGGCGAGGCCCAGCGCTTCGAAACCGGCCGGGACATCCCGGCAGAGTGGTGGGCGCTGTTCCATTCACAGCCGCTCAACACCCTGGTGGAGCGTGCGCTCAAGGCCAATGCCGACCTCCAGGCTGCCGAGGCCGCCCTGCGGGCTGCCAACGAAACCGCAACGGCCCAGTCTTCGTCGTTCTTTCCCACAGTGCAGGGCAGCGTCAGCGCCCAGCGCCAAAAGATCACCTCGGGCAACACCTCGCCGGTGCGCGATTCACAGGGGCTGATTTACAACCTCTACACACCGCAAGTGATGGTTTCCTATACCCCCGACGTCTGGGGCGGCATCTCGCGTCAGGTGGAAAACGCCGAGGCCCAGGCCGAGGCTCAGCGCTTCCAACTGGAGGCGGCCCGGCTGACCGTGACTTCCAACGTGGTCGCAGCGGCCGTGCAGGAGGCGTCGCTACGCGGCCAGATCGCCGCCACCCAGGAGATTATCGGCCTGACCGAGGAATCCCTGACGATCCTCAGGAAGCAATTCTCGCTGGGCCAGATCGCCCAGGCCGACGTGGTGGCCCAGGAGGCCGCCCTGGCCCAGGCCCAACAGACCCTGCCGCCATTGCGTCGCCAGCTGGACCAGCAGCGCGACCTGCTGTCGGCCCTGACCGGCGGCTTCGCCGCGCAAGGCCTGGCCGAGACGTTCGAGCTGTCGTCGATCAGCCTGCCCGAGGAACTGCCGGTCAGCCTGCCGTCCACTCTGGTGGAACAGCGCCCGGACGTGCGCACCGCCGAGGCCAACTTGCATGCCGCCTCGGCCGCCGTGGGCGTGGCCATCGCCGCCCGTCTGCCGATCGTCAACCTGACCGCCAACATGGGCAGCGCCGCACCGTTCCTGGACGGCAAGCAGGGGCTGTTCACCCCCGGCACCGGTTTTTGGACCCTGGGCAGCAGCGTCACCGCCACTATCTTCGACGGTTTCGGGCTCATGCATAAGCAACGCGCCGCCGAGGCCACTTTCGACCAAGCCCGGGCCCAGTACCGCAGCACCGTCATTACCGCGTTCCAGAACGTGGCCGACGTGCTGAACGCGCTCCAGCACGATGCCGACACCTTTGCCGCTGCGGTGAAGGCGGAGCGTTCCGCCGAAGAAAGCCTGAGCATCGTGCGCCGTCAGATGGATCTGGGCGCGATCGGCTACCTGTCGCTGCTCAATGCCCAGCAGACCGCCCTACAGGCCCGCATCGCCAAGGTCCAGGCCCAGGCCGCGCGCCTGGCCGACACCGCCGCGTTGTTTCAGGCCCTCGGCGGCGGCTGGTGGAATCGCAATCAACAATTCACATCAGGAGAATGATCATGAAGAAGCTTGCTACGGTCGTTCTTTACCTTGCCTCCGCCACTGCCGCGCTGGCGGCGCCGCCCGTCGACCTGAAGGCGGAGGACTTCCTGATGACGCTGCGCGGTGACAGCAGGGTCCTGGCCGAGACCGCCGCCAAGGACATTCAGCTGACGTCCTACTGCGTGAAAAATGACAATGAACGCCACCAGTTCCTGTTGAAGGAGTTTCGCACCTTGGCCAAAGCCCGTTCCGTGACCCCGGGCGCCGACCAGGTGGCCATCCCCGATGCCGCCAAGTACATGGTGCTGAATTGCCAGGAAGCCGCCCGGCCCTGAGGGCGTAGGCAACAACCTTCTCAGGGAGAAGCACATGCGCAAGATGCTGGTGGCTGCCACCCTGGCGGCCGCAATGCTGGCCCATGGC
>DATJKV010000326.1:0-4597 GCA_035491155.1 Magnetospirillum sp.
TTTATGTTTTCCCCGCCGTCATCTTGGTGGGCGGGGCGATGTTCGGCAAAATCCAGGCGGGAAGCGCCCGCGCGGGTAGGGGGCACCTCCCGCGTGGGCGCTTCTCCGGGGATCGATCAGCGGGGCTGGGCCACGCTCACCGAGGAAATGGCCTCGGACGACAGCTTGACCACCAACTCGCTGATGCTGCGCGCTTCGCCCAGATATTCGTCATAGGCCTGGCGGGCCAGCTTGATCTGGATGTCCATCAGCTCGGTGGGCGACTGGCACTGGCGAAGCTGCTCGGCCGCGTTGATGGAGTTGCGCAACGAGGCCTGGGCCAGCGACACCAGGCGGCCGTTGATCTGGTTCCAGTTGTCGACCCACTGGGCCGCAAACTGGGTGACTTCGCGGCCCGACAGTTTTGCCGCCTGCTCGGCCGAGGTCACTGCCTTCAATTCACTCCGCCTTTCACTCATGTCTTCTTCTCCTTCCTTGGGCTGGCCCGTCTTGGTCCACACCCGTGAAAGGTACAGAAAACGGTCGCCCTTAACTCCTGGGCAGGCGGCCTATTGCGCTGGCAAGAGGCCCCTTGTGCACTTGTCCAGGCCTGGGCGAAGGGCGGCTATCAATCGGCGGGGTTGCCCTCGACAGGGGGCATCGCCCGGTCGCCAGGGGACGGAACGCAGCCAGCGCGCCCGGTGTTCTCAATCGTATGGCCCTCGAGGATTACCGCACCAAGCGGGACTTTGCCCGCACACCCGAACCGGCCGGCGGCACGGCCGCCGCCGAAAGCGGTGCGCTGTCCTTCGTGGTGCAGAAGCACGCCGCCCGGCGGCTGCACTACGATTTCCGGCTTGAACTGGACGGCGTGCTGAAAAGCTGGGCGGTGCCCCAGGGGCCCAGCCTGGACCCCGGCGACAGGCGCCTGGCGGTGCATGTCGAGGACCATCCGCTGTCCTATGGCGGTTTCGAGGGCGTCATCCCCAAGGGCGAGTACGGCGGCGGCACGGTGATGCTGTGGGATCGCGGCACCTGGCAGCCGCAGGGCGACCCGCACGACGGTTACGCCAAGGGCAAGCTGAAGTTCCATCTGGACGGCCAGCGCCTGCACGGCGGCTTCACCCTGGTGCGCATGCGCGGCAAGGACGGCAAGAACTGGCTGCTCATCAAGGAGCGCGACGAGGCTGCCGGTGGCCGGGTGGCGGGCGAGGTCTCGGTGGCGTCGGGGCGCACCATGGATGCCATCGCCGCCGAGCCCCAGCGCGTGTGGCACAGCGACCGTCCCGTCGACCAGCAGATCGACCCCACCGCCCTGGCCGGCGCCCGTGCCGCGCCTCTGCCCGAGCGGCTGTCGCCCATGCTCGCCACCCTCGCCGACCACACGCCCGAGGGACCGGACTGGCTGCACGAGATCAAGCTGGACGGCTACCGCCTGCTGGCGCGGCTCGACCACGGCCAATGCTCGCTGTTCACCCGCAACGGCCTCGACTGGACGCCCAAGTTCCCCACCATTGCCGTCGCCTGCGCCAAGCTTCCCTGCCGCACCGCCTGGCTGGACGGCGAGGTGGTGGCGCTGGACAAGAACGGGGTGTCGCGCTTTCACGCCCTGCAACAGGCCCTGTCCGAAGGCAGCGACAAGCTCCTGGTCTACCACCTGTTCGACCTGCTGCACCTGGACGGCACCGACGTGATGCCGGCGCCGCTGGAAAGCCGCAAGGCGCTGCTCAGGCGGTTGCTGGGCGAAGGGCAGGCCGGGGTGTTGCGCTACACCGATCACATGGACAGCCAAGGGGGCGCCTTCCGCCGGCAGGCTTGCGCCTTCGCCCTGGAGGGCGTGGTCAGCAAGCGGCGGGATCGTCCCTACCGGGAGGGGCGGGGCAAGGATTGGCTCAAGGCCAAATGCACCCGTCGGCAGGAAGTGGTGGTGGTCGGCTGGACGCCGCCCCAGGGGCGCCGCACCGGCCTGGGTGCCCTGGTGGCGGCGGTGCACGACCGCTCGGGCCGGCTGGTATCGGTGGGCAAGGTGGGCACCGGCTTCGGCGAGCGTGAGTCTGCGCTGATCCTCGATCAGCTCCGGCCGTTGGCGCGGCCCGACAGCCCGATCGCAGGCCTAGTCGAGAAAGGTGCCACCTGGGTGGAACCCCGCCTGGTGGTCGAGGTGGAGTTCGCCGACTGGACCCGCGATAGCCAGTTGCGCCATGCCTCGTACCAGGGCATGCGGCTGGACAAGGACGCCGCCGAGGTGGTGCGCGAGGAAGCGGGCGAGGGCGTGCCGGAGGAGCGTTTGGCCAAGGAGCGTTTGACCAAGGTGCAGCTCACCCACCCCGACAAGGTGCTGTTCCCCGATATCGGCCTGACCAAGCAGGCGCTGGCCGCCTATTACCAGGAGGTGGCCGAGTGGATGCTGCCCCATGCGGCCGGCCGGGCGCTCACCCTGCGGCGCTGTCCCGATGGTATCGGCGGTGAGTGCTTTTACCAGCGCCATCCCCATGCCGGCATGCCCAAGGCCATTCGCCGTTTCCCTTCGGGCGATGAGGTGCTGGTCGCCATCGACGACGAGGCCGGGCTGATGGGGCTGGTGCAGATGGGGGTGCTGGAGATCCACACCTGGGGCTCGCGTCTTACCGACATCGAGCATCCCGACACCCTGGTGTTCGACCTCGACCCCGACGAGGGGCTGGACTGGTCCAAGGTGGCCGCCGGTGCCCGCGCCTTGCGGGAGCGGCTGGCGGCGCTTGAGCTTGCCGCTTTCGTCAACATCACCGGCGGCAAGGGGCTGCACGTGGCGGTGCCGCTGGTGCCGCGGGCCGGTTGGGACGAGGTCAAGGTTTTCTGCAAAAGCGTGGCAGAGGCCATGGAGGCCGACCAGCCGGCCGCCTTCGTCGCCAACATGGCCAAGGCCCGGCGCAAGGGCCGCATCTTCATCGACTATTTGCGCAACCAGCGCGGCGCCACCTTCATCGCGCCCTATTCCACCCGCTCCCGACCCGGTGCTCCGGTGGCGGTGCCCATCACCTGGGCCGAACTGGAGGCCGGACTGACTGCCGACCACTTCACCGTCGAGACCCTGCCGCGCCGCCTGGCCGCCTTGGCCGCAGACCCATGGGCGGATATGCGCAAGGCGGCGCGGCCGCTGCCCACAAGGAGGCCCTGATGCCGGCTCGCCCCTATTGGAAGGGCTATATGCGCCTGTCGCTGGTGACCTTCCCCATCGCGCTCTATCCCGTCAACGATTCCACCTCGAAGCTGGCCTTCCACCAGATCGAGCGCACCACCGGCCAGAGGATACGGGAAAAAAAGGTGGTGCCCGGCAAGGAAGATGTGCCGGCCGAGGATATCGTCAAGGGCTACGAATACGAGAAGGGCCGCTATGTGGTGCTGGAGGATGACGACTTCGACAAGGTAAAGCTGGAGAGCAAGAAGACGGTGGACCTGGAGCGTTTTTTCCCTGTCTCGGAAATGGACCCGCTCTTCATCGACAAGCCCTATTACGTGGTCCCCGACGGCGCCCTGGCCGAGGAGGCCTTCACCGTGGTGCGCGAAGCGCTGGAGCACGAGCAGCGCGCCGCCTTGGGCCGCGTGGTGCTGTCGGGGCGCGAGCGCCCGGTGGCCATCGTGCCGCGCGACAAGGGCATGATCTGCTACACGCTGCACACCGCCGAGATGATCCGCAAGGCGAGCCTGTATTTCGGCGACATCAAGGACGCCACCGCCAACGAGGACGAATTGGCGGTGGCGGAAACCCTGGTCGCCCGTAAGGCCGGCCATTTCGACCCGGCCGGCTTCGTCGATCGCTACCAGGAGGGCCTACGCAAGATCATCCAGGCCAAGATCGAGGGCAGTGCGCCCCCGGTGGTGGAAGAGCCGGGCCCCGGCAACGTGGTCAACCTGATGGACGCGCTCAAGCGCTCGCTGGAGGCAGAGAATGCCGGTGAAAGCCCCTCTCCCGCGGGCGGGAGAGGGAGGGGCCCGCGCGCGAAGCGCGGGGGAGGGTGAGGGAGCCGAGGACAAAGTGCTCAACGGCGCTGTGCGAACCGCAAGGCAGTTCGTCTTTGGCTCCCTCACCCGCCTATGCTTGCGCTCCGGCACTCTCTCCCGTGGGACGGGAGAGGGTTAGATTTTAGCCCCCCAGCTCCATCAATTGGGCCCGGGTCGAGGCCAGGTCCTCGCCCATCGAGCGCATGGTGGCGATCAGCGAGTGGATCAGCGTGGTCAGCCCCGGCGCGGCGCTGTCCAGCATGTCGCGGATGGTGTCCTTCGAGACCACCAGGACCATCGTCTCCTCCGTCGCTTCGGCGGCGGCCATGCGCGGGCGGTCGTCCATCAGCGCCAGCTCGCCGAACACCTGGAACGGCTTGCAATGGCCCAGCGTGACCCGCTTGCCGTTGACGGTCTTGAAGATGCGTACCGAGCCCTTCTGCACCAGAAAGGCCTCCGACCCGCGGTCCCCCTCGCGGAAGATGACGGCGCCCTTGGCGTAGGTGCGCCGCTCGGGATTGGGATTGTTCATGTAGTCGGCTCCCCCAGCCAGCCGTTCGCTATCCCTAGAGATGACAAAAATAGGCGCCTTTGTCCACCGAAGGCATCTCGCGCTTGGGTTGTTGATGAGTCCTGC
>DATJKV010000327.1:0-2406 GCA_035491155.1 Magnetospirillum sp.
GTGTGCGCCCTGTTCGACGCCCCCGACGCCATCATCGCCGCCGCCAGGGAGGTGCGCCCGCTGGGCCGGTTGGACGCCTTCACTCCCTTCCCGATCCGCGAACTCAACGACCTCATATCGCAGCCGGACCCGTCGATCCCCTGGGCCACCTTTCTTGGCGGATTGGCTGGGGCGGTCAGTGGATTCTGGCTGGGCTGGTACATCAACTTCGTCGAATTTCCGCTGAATGTCGGCGGGCGTCCCCTTTTCTCCTGGCCGGCCTTCGTCTTGCCGGCCTTCGAGCTTGCCGTGCTGTTCAGCACGCTCGCCGCCATGGGAACGATGCTGTTCCGCAACCGGCTGCCGCGATTGCACCACCCGGATTTCGACCTGCCCGGCTTCGAGCGGGTGACCGACGACGGCTTCCTTCTCGTGGTCGAAACCGAGGATTCCGATGCGGCACGCCGCCTGCTCAGGCAGCACGGGGGGGCGACGGCATGAGGTGGCCGTGGGCGATCCTGCCGCTCTGTGTGCTTGCCGCCTGCGGCCAGGATATGGTCGAACAGGAAAAGGCCATGCCGACCGAGGCCTCGTCCGTCTTTCCCGATGGCAAGGTCGAGCAGACGCCGCCCGATGGCGTGGTTGCACGCGACCTGACGGCATCCCAACCCGCCCTCACCGTGGCCCTGGTTGAGCGCGGGCGGGAGCGCTTCGGCATCTGGTGCGCGCCCTGCCATGGCCTGATCGGCGATGGCGACGGCATCATCCCCCGCCACGGCTTCCCGCATCCCCCCAGCTACCACATCGACCGGCTGCGCAAGGCGCCGGCCCGCTATTTCGTCCAGGTCATGAGCGGCGGGCACGGCGTCATGTATTCGTATGCCGATCGCGTGAGCCTCCCGGACCGCTGGGCCATCGCCGCCTGGATACAGGTGCTGCAGGCCAGCCAGGGAATTCCCGCCGCCAGCCTGTTGCCGGACCAATTGGCCCGGGTGGAGGCGGGCAGATGATCGCCGCGCTGGTCTGCGCGCTTGCCGGGGTCGCCGGCCTTATCGCCCTGGCTGTCGCTTGGGGGGCGACGCCCCTGCTGCGGGGCGGATTGGCGGCCGTGATCGCTCTCCACGGAGCACCATTCGGCTGCCTGCTTCTGCTGTTGATCGACCATCTGATCCCGCAACATTGGTCGCTGAAGCTGGACCGGGTTATCGAGGCCTCGGCGTTGACGATGCCTTTTGTGGGCTTGGCCTTCGTACCGCTTCTGCTCGGCCTGGCCAGCATATGGCCCTGGGCCTCCGTAAGTCCGTGGCCCGAGGGCTGGCCGCGCCGCGAGTGGCTGTCGGGTGGCTTCTTCGCCGGCCGTGCCGTCGCTTTCTTCCTGCTGTGGAGCCTGCTCGCCGTGCTTGCCGCCACCCGCACACGCGGGCGCACACGCCCGATCATGGCGGCTGCCGGCCTGATCGCGTGGGCGCTGACCGGCGCGCTTGCCGGCTTCGATTGGCAGATGAGCCTTGAGCCGCCGTTCCGCTCCACCATCTTCGGCCTGCTTTTCCTTGAAAACCAAACACTCACCGGCCTGTCCTTTGCCGTCCTTGCCACCCTCGCCCTCGGCGGAGAACGCAGCCCTCGCCCGGGACCACTGGCGGCGGTCCTGCTGGCGGTGGTGCTGCTGTGGAGCTATCTGGCCTTCATGCAGTACCTGATCGTGTGGTCGGGCAATCTGCCGCACGAGATCGTGTTCTACCTGCACCGCCTGACGCCCGGCTGGCATTGGCTGCTGCGGGCGATCGCCGCGCTGCTGGGTGGGCTGGCATTCCTGGTGCTGTTGCCGGGCTATGTCCGGCACAACCGGTGGCGTGTCGCCTGGGTGGCGGGGTTCGTGCTGGTCATGCGGTTGGTCGAGACCTCCTGGCTGATCCTGCCCGCCTGGACGGATGCCGACCCGCTGCCGCTGCTGCTTGCCTATGGTGCGGTTTTGCTGGCGTTGGGTGGATTGTGGGGGGCGGCGTTCCTTTCCCTGCTGAAACGGCGCAGCGAGGTGGCCCATGCCGGAGCATGAGACGCGCGACGTAAATACGCGCATGTCCGCCAAGGTAGTGGGTGGCCTGCTCGCCGGCGTGGTGGTGCTGGCCGGGCTCATGGCATTACTGCTCGGCCTGCTGGGCGGGACAGGACGAAGTGCGCCCAGCACACTGCCCAACCAGGCGCTGGATTTTCCCGCGCCGCGTCTGCGCATCGAGCCTCTGGATGAGCCCAAGGCCTATGCCGCCGAGAAGGCTCCCCTGCTCCACCGTTGGGGCTGGGCCGACAACGGCCATACCCTCGCCCACATCCCGATCGAGGAGGCCCAAAGGCTGGTGGTGGAAAGGGGATGGCGATGAGCGGCATCGCCTTCTGGCCGGTGGCCGCGTCCAGCTATGCCGCGCAGAT
>DATJKV010000328.1:0-2108 GCA_035491155.1 Magnetospirillum sp.
TTGGCCTCCGAGCGCAGCGGCGGCGACAGCTTGGCGAAGGTGCGATAGTCGCCCACCGCCAGTTCGTTCAGCGCGAAATAAGGGGGCGCGGTGTCGCAGGTGACCTGCAAGCCCTTGGCCTTGGCCTTGGCAATGACCTCAAGGCCAGCGGCGGTGCTGACATGGGCGGCGTGATAGCGGCCGCCGGTCATCTCCAGCAGGCGCATGTCGCGCTCGATCATGATCACCTCGGCCTGCTCGGGGATACCCGACAGGCCCATGCGGGTGGCGATCTCGCCGCCATTCATCACGCCGGTGGCCAGGGTCGGCTCCTCGGGATGCTGGACGATGAGCGCCCCGAAGGTAGCTGCGTAAGACAGTGCGCGGCGCATGACCTGGGCGTTGGCGATGGCCTTGGTGGCGTCGGTGAAGGCCAGCGCTCCGGCTTCGATGAGGAAACCCATCTCGGCCAGTTCCTTGCCTTCCAGCCCCTTGGTGACGGCGGCGTAGGGATAAACCTTGGCCAGGCCGTTCTTGCGGGCGCGGCGCGCGACGAATTCCACCGTGGCGACCTCGTCGATCACCGGATCGGTGTTGGGCAGGCAGACCATGGAGGTGATGCCGCCGGCCACCGCCGATTCGCCGGCGGATTTCAGCGTTTCCTTGTGCTCCTCGCCCGGCTCGCGCAGTTGCACGCGCATGTCCACCAGGCCGGGGGCCAGACACAGGCCCTGAGCATCCACCACGGTGATGCCGTCGGGCACGCCGCCCTGGAACAGGCCGGGGCCGACATCGGCGATCGCCTCGCCGTTGGTCAGCAGGGCGCCCTTGGCATCCAGGCCGGTGGCGGGGTCGAGCAGGCGGGCGTTGATATAGGCGACCAGCCCGGCTTGAGTACGGTTCGGCATCAGACGGCGACCGATTTGGAAAGGTTGCGGGTCAGCAGGTCCAGGCAGGCCATGCGCACGGCCACGCCCATTTCGACCTGCTCGCGGATCAGCGAACGCTCGACGTCGTCGGCGACGTCGGAATCGATCTCGACGCCACGGTTCATCGGGCCGGGATGCATGATCACGGCGTCCGGCTTGGCGCGCTCCAGCTTGTCGTAATCCAGGCCGAAGAAGTGGAAATATTCGCGGATCGAGGGGATGAAGTTGCCGCTCATGCGCTCGTTCTGGATGCGCAGCATCATCACCACGTCCACGTCTTCCAGGCCTTTGCGCATGTCATGGAAGACCTCGACCCCCATGCGGGCGACCTCAGACGGCATCAGCGTCCGGGGGCCGATCAGGCGGACACGCGCGCCCATGGCGTTGAGCAGGTAGATGTTCGAGCGGGCCACGCGGGAATGCAGCACGTCGCCGCAGATGGCCACCGTCAGGCCATCGATACGGCCCTTGCGCCGGCGGATGGTGAGCGCGTCCAGCAAAGCCTGGGTGGGATGCTCGTGGCTGCCATCGCCGCCATTGATCACCGCGCAGTTCACCTTCTCGGACAGCAGCTTGACCGCGCCGGAATCGGGATGGCGCACCACCAGCACGTCCAGGTGCATGGCATTCAGCGTCATGGCGGTGTCGATCAGCGTCTCGCCCTTGGCGACCGAACTGGCCGAGGTCTGCATGTTGATGACGTCGGCGCCCAGGCGCTTGCCGGCCAGCTCGAAGCTGGTGCGGGTGCGGGTCGAATTCTCGAAGAACAGATTCACGATGGTCCGGCCGCCAAGCAGGTTCTTGCGCTTGTCGTCGGAACGGTTCTGGGCGACGTAGCCGTCGGCCAGATCGAGAATGGCGGTGATCTCCAGCGGACCCAGACCCTGGATGCCGAGGAGGTGGCGATGGGGGAAGCGCGGCTCGGTCATGGTGGCCGAACTATAGGGCCGGCCTTTGTCCCTCGCAAGCGGCTGGCGCATCGCCATAGGACCAATCGTGGGGATGACCGTTGCACAATTCCAGGGGTGACGTTTGCGTCAGGTATAAATAGTATGGCGGACGTGACGGCTTGGGGTTGCCGGCACGGACAACAGGCAGGACCAGGTTCTGTCAACTTATAAGGAAGACTGCAGGAATTGGCCCAGTCGTTCGAGAACGTCCGTTTGCTGATCGCCGACCCCAACGCGGTGGTGCGCACAG
>DATJKV010000329.1:0-3661 GCA_035491155.1 Magnetospirillum sp.
CATGACCCACCACTTGATGGTGCGGAAGGCTCCGTGCACAGCGCGCGGATGGATGGTGGCGCTGGTGGCATAGGCTTTCTGCCTGGAGGCCTTTTCAGGCTCGGGCTGAACGTGGGTCATGGAGGGCTACCTTGGCTGGGGATGTCACGGCCGGAAAAATCGCCGTGAGCACCAAGTCTAGGCAGCCGGCCAGCGGCTGGCATTGCGAATTGTTAATGCCGGTCCAGGTTCGATCACGCTTCCATGGCGGCGATGGCGGACAACTGCTCCATGTCGCAGCGATAGCGGTTGGGGGCCAGTTCCGTGATGGTGCCGTTGCGCTTGAACTCGGCGACGGTGCGGCTGGCGTGCTCGGTGGTGATGCCCAGCATGGAGCCGACATCCTCGCGCGACAGCAGGGCGACGGTGCCGTCCGGCTCGGCCAATTGCAGCATCAGGCGGGCCAAGCGCTGCGGCGCCTTGCCGGTGGATAGCGCCGTCAGCCAGTCGTCGGCCTGCCGGAGCGCCGCGTGCCAGCGCTGCATCAACTGGCCGTGCAGGCGCGGCGTCTCGCGGCTGAGGCGCTCCACCACCTGGCGCGGGATGCGGCAGGTCAGTGTCGGCTGCAATGCGATGGCGGTGTGTTCGTAGGGCCGGTTGAGTATCGCCTCCAGCCCGGCGGTGGAGCCGCTTCTCAGCAGGCGGACAATGCGCTGGGTGCCGTCGGGCAAATACTGCACCAGCTTCACCAGGCCCGAGCGGATCGTATACAGCATGGCGCCGTCGCCGCCGGCCGAATACAGGGTCGCCCCCGGCTCGAAGGCGATCTCGTCGATGGGCAGGTGGATCAGGTTGAAGTCGGGCTCGGTGAGATCGGCGAACAGCACCAGATCGCGGACGCCGCAATCCGAGCAATGGGCGGTGCCTTGCCAAGCCGCGTCGATCTGAGTGCGTTTCATCCCCGTCGCCCCAAAAGCCGAACAGCCTGTCTAACAGTGCGCGCGGCGGGCGACAACGGCGATTGTCAGGCCTTGCGGCTCTGCTGCTCCTCGCGCCGCAGCCAGCGACTGGCATTGCAGCGCAAACTGGCCTGCATCGCTTCCAGCACCAGGGCCACCGGCTGGCCGGCGAACTGGCGCATGGGAGCGGATTTCTGGCGAGCTAGGGCAGCCTCGCCGTCGGGGCCCACGTCGGCGACGAACACCAGCGCGCAGCCCTTCAGCGCCTTCAGCCGCGCTTCCAGCTTGGCGTAGTCGCCATCCTCGGCGAGGCCCGAGTGGAAGCTTTTGGTGCGCAGGTGGCGATACCCCTCGGCCGAGACCTCGTACAGCATCAGGTGGCGGGCCCAGCCCAGGTGGGCGTCCACCCGGGCCAGGTCCTGGGTCGCGATCGCCACCCGCATGTCAGTTCACCTTGAAGCCGTAGCGGGGGGCAACGCCCTCGGCCACCTCGTTCCGCGCCGACAGGGCAAAGGCGGCGACAATGGTGCGTCTCATCATGGCGGGGCTCCGCGTCAAGAAACCGTGGTGACGGCACCCCTAGCGTTATATACTTTTAATGCACAACGCAACGAATTCGTTGTGATGTCCGACTATATGACGAGGGGTTATGAGCGAAGGCAAAATCGAGGCCATGCTGGCCTTGCGGCGCGAAGGCCGGCCGCTGGTGGGGCGCGACCGCATCGACCTGCTGGAGGCGGTGGCGGAGCATGGCAGCATCACCAAGGCGGCCAAGGCCGTCGGGCTGTCCTACAAGGCAGCCTGGGATGCGCTCAACGCGGTCAACAACCTGCTGCCGAGGCCGGTGATCCTTAGTCAGACCGGCGGCCGCCATGGCGGCGGCGCCCAACTCACCGAAGACGGCAAGGCGCTGATCGCGGCCTTCCGCATGTTGGAGGAACGCCTGGGCAAGGTGGCCGAAGCCCTGCAAGGCCACACCGATCCACTGGCACTGCTCTGGAGTTTGGGAATGAAGACCACAGCCCGTAACGCGTTCCGCTGCACCGTCACAGAGGTCAAGCCCGGTGCGGTGAATTCCGAAGTCGTCATGCGTCTAGCTGGCGACACGGTGCTCACCGCCGTGGTGACGGTCGAGTCGGTCCAAGATCTGGAGATCAAGGCCGGCCGCGAGGTGATGGTGCTGGTGAAGTCTTCCTTCGTCATGCTTGCCGCGGGCGAGGCGCCGTTGAAACTGTCCGCCCGCAACCAGATCCCCGGCACCATCGTGCGGCGCGAGGACGGTGCCGTGAGTTCGGAATTCTGCCTGGACATCGGTGACGGCAAGACCATCACCGCCGTGGTGACCATGGATGCCGCACAGGAGATGGGCCTGAAGGAAGGCGACCGGGCGGTCGCCTTCTTCAAGGCCTCGCACGTCATCCTGGCGGTGGATTGACGGGTTTTGGAAGGGGGCGCTTCGCCCCCTCACACCTCGCGGCCGATCAGCGCGTCCAGCGAGAAGCGGCCGCCGCCGCGCACGGCGTAGCTCAGCGCCACGATGCCCCACAACAGCGGGTATTCGTAGCCGCCCGAGGTCCAGAAGAAGCCGGCGCCCAGGTGGACCTGGAACACCGCCACCGCCATCAAGCCGGCGACCAGCGCCGCTACCGGGCGGGTAAGCAAGCCGGCTGCCAGGGCCAAACCTCCAAAGAACTCGATCAGGCCGGCCAGGGTGGCCAGGCCCGCCGGCAGGCCCAGCTTGGTGGCGAAGAACTGGCCGGTGGCGTCCAGGCCATAGCCGCCGAACCAGCCGAACAGCTTCTGGGCTCCGTGCGGCACCAGGGCGAGGCCGGCGGCGACGCGGACCAGCGGCTCGGCCAGCGGCGACAACGCCTCGGTGAGCGGGGACAAAGCGGGCAGGACAGGCTTGGCGGCCGAGGTATGAGCAAGAGACATGGCGAACTCCTTATGGGCAGGGCCAGAGGGGCTGGAGCCCCGTCCGTTGATCCCATTGTCGCCAAGGTTGCCTGGCAGAACAATTCGCTGACTTTTCACAAGATTGTTTCTCCTTGGTAAACAATTTGCGCCAGCCTCCATTGCGGGGCCGTCGCGCCAGACGGCATAAGTGGCATCGGCAGGTCTCCCGCCGATTTGATCACTTCGAGGCGCGCTTTACGAAATTGGGTGGAGACATTGCACCATCCAGGTTGCGGCACCACGCTATGCAGGGGAGCTTACCGACAGGCAATTTGATGGCGCACCGGGCATCTTCCGTTCATGTCGACGCCGTAGAGGACGCACTGCCCGAAGTCCGGGCCGAGCGGTCGGACGGCAATGTGCGGGTGGCGATCTCCGGCACATGGAAGCGTGGTGCTGCGGTACAGCGGGGCGTGGATGATGCCGTCCAGGCCGTCTCCACCGTCTCGCCGCCCGGCCACATCGAGGTCATCGCCGCGAACCTGGGCGCGTGGGACAGCACGCTGGTCGCTTTCCTGTTGCGCCTGCAATCGGAAGCCACGCGCATCGGCGTTTCCATCGAATGGCAAGGTGTGCCCGAGGGGGTACGCCGGCTGGTGGCGTTGGCCTCCGCCGTTCCGGAACGCAGCGGCACGGGCCGGGGGGGCGAGTCCATAGGGTTCTTGGCGCAGGTGGGAACGTTTGCGCTGGCGGCGGCAGAGGAGGGGCGCAGGAGTGTCCTGTTCCTCGGGCAGGTGACGCTGGCACTGGCCGCTTTCGTCCGGGGC
>DATJKV010000330.1:0-1893 GCA_035491155.1 Magnetospirillum sp.
GGCCAGTTGCTCGTCCGGGTTCACCCACGAGATGACGAACACGGTGTGGCCCTGGTCCACCGCCCACTTGATGAAGCTGTTCTTGGCGCGCAGGTCCAGGATGTAGAACTTGTTGATCCACGGCGGCACCACCAGGAGCGGCGTCTTCAGCACCGTCTCGGTGGTGGGGGTGTACTGGATCAGCTGCATCAGGTCGTTCTGATAGACCACCTTGCCCGGGGTGACGGCGATGTTCTCGCCCACCTTGAAGGCGTCGTAGTCGGTCATCTTGATGTTGAGCTTGCCCTTGCCGCGCTCCAGGTCGTCCAGCAGGTTGTTCAAGCCCTTGATCAGGTTCTCGCCGCCCGATTCGATGGTGGCGCGCAGGACCTCGGGATTGGTCAGCACGAAGTTGGACGGCGCCATGGCGTCGACGAACTGGCGAGTATAGAAGTCCACCTTCTCGGCGGTATGCTTGTCCAGGCCTTCGACCCCGTGGACGATGCCGTGCATGTAGCGCGCCGACAGCAGGTAGGACTGCTTGATGAAGTCGAAGATTTCATTCTCCTCCCACATCTCGTCCTTGAAGCGGCGGTCGGCGGCATCGGGCTTCGCCACCGGCTCGGCCTGCTCGCCCATCAGCCGCATGGCGGTGTTCTGCCACAGCGCCATGTAGTCCTGCCACAGGTGGAAGTTGGCTTCCACCAGGCGGGCCGGGTCGGTCATCAGCCGGGCCGTCATCTCCAGGAAGGCCTGGCCGATGTTCAGGGGATCGAAGTTCACCTGGGCGGGCTCGGCCGCCTGACGGTTCAGGAATTCCGAGACGATCCGTTGGCTGCGTTCCGCAATGTGGGCCATCGCCTTGGACAATTCTGCGGGGTCTACCAGTTTGATATCTGTGCCCATTTCTTCGGCCATATCAGTCCTCGTTGGGGAGCGAATAAGGAACGCTAAGGAACTCTGCGCGGCAACACCGCAGACGGGATAGGACCGAAGGACGAAAGGCGAGAGCCCCCCTTCGCAACGTCCATAGTGATGTATATACTTTCGTTCGCCGGCCTGTTAAACGTGAACATGCCGTAAAAGTTTACAGCTGGTCAGTCCAGCACGTCATCAGGGGTGGTGGTCATACCATGTTGGGTCGCTTCGATCTGGGTTTCGGTCGCATCCGCGCGCGCGTATTGGTGACCGGGAAGGCCTTGGCTGCCGTGGCTTTGCTGGCAGGTTGTTCCTCGGTTCCCGATGCGATCAACCCCGTCGAATGGTATAAGGGCGCGGAAGACCTGATCACCGGCAACGACCGCACCCAGGTGGCTGCGCCGGTTCCGTCCAAGGGGCAATACCCCGATACCAAGACCCCGGCCGACAGCCGCAAGGACGTCGCCAAGGGCCTGCCGGCCGACAAGGGCAACGCCAAGTATGCCGAGCCGGTGCGGCGCGAGAGCGCGCCCACCAAGGCGCTGGCCAAGAAGGCTCCCGCCCCGGCCGAGACCCAGGTGGCCGCCGCCGCTCCGGCGGTGCCGCCCAAGCCGGTGGTGCAGACCCAGGAGCTGCCTCCGGTCGCTCCCGTCGCCGCCGCTCCCGCCCAGGTGGCCGCGGTGGCCCAGCCGTCGCAGGCCCCCACCACCAAGCTGTCGCCCGACCGTCGCACCGTCCAGGCTCGCGACGATGGCCCGGCGGCACCGCCGGCCAGCGTGGACATGAATCCGCCGCCGCCCGCCGACGTGCCCGAGCGCGTGGCCGTGGCCGGCAAGGGCCGCCCGCGTCCGCTGCAGGAGCAGTTCCAGAAGCGTCTGGCCGAATCGGCCCAACAGACCGTCTATCCCAACATGGTGGACATGCCGCGCCCGGCGCTGGCCAGCGCCGCCACCGGCATGGGCGAGGACGAGCCCATCCATCTGGTGCCGCCCACCT
>DATJKV010000331.1:0-3083 GCA_035491155.1 Magnetospirillum sp.
GGCAAGCAAGAGCCATGGGATCATGAACAGCGTCAATCATGTGCGCGCGGCGTTCCTCGCCTTCTTTCAGCGGAACAACCATGAGGTCGTGGCCTCCTCCCCCCTGGTGCCGCGCAACGATCCCACGCTCTTGTTCACCAACTCCGGAATGGTGCAGTTCAAGAACGTGTTCACCGGGAAGGAGGTGCGCAGCTATTCGCGGGCGGCGACCTCGCAAAAATGCGTGCGCGCCGGGGGCAAGCACAACGATCTCGATAACGTCGGCTATACGGCGCGCCATCACACGTTCTTCGAGATGCTCGGCAATTTCTCGTTCGGCGATTACTTCAAGGACGACGCCATCGCGCTGGCCTGGAACCTGATCACCAAGGAATTCGGCCTGTCCAAGGACAAGCTGCTGGTCACCGTCTACCACGACGACGACCACGCCTTTAACGTCTGGAAGAAGGTGGCTGGGTTCTCGGACGACCGTATCATCCGCATCCCCACCTCCGACAATTTCTGGGCCATGGGCGACACCGGCCCGTGCGGCCCGTGCTCGGAAATCTTCTACGATCACGGCGAGCATATTCCCGGCGGCCCGCCCGGCAGCCCGGACCAGGACGGTGATCGTTTCATCGAGATCTGGAACCTGGTGTTCATGCAGTTCGAGCAGGTGGACAAGGACACCCGCGTTCCCCTGCCCAAGCCCTCCATCGACACCGGCATGGGCCTCGAGCGCCTGGCCGCCGTGCTGCAGGGCAAGCACGACAATTACGACATCGACCTGATGCGCGCCCTGATCGAAGCCTCGGCCCAGTTCTCGGGCGCCGATGTCGACGGTCCGCACAAGATCAGCCATCGCGTGGTCGCCGACCATCTGCGCTCGTCCTGCTTCCTCATCGCCGACGGCGTGCTGCCCTCCAACGAGGGCCGTGGCTATGTGCTGCGTCGCATCATGCGCCGCGCCATGCGCCACGCCCACCTGATGGGCTGCGATCAGCCGCTGCTGTGGAAGCTGGTCCCCGCGCTCGCCGCCGAGATGGGCCAGGCCTACCCCGAGCTGCTCCGCGCCCAGGCCCTGATCACCGAGACCCTGAAGCTGGAAGAGACCCGCTTCAAGGCCACCCTCGACAAGGGCCTGAAGCTGCTGGACGAGGAAGTGGGCAAGCTGTCCACCGGCGCGCCGCTGGCCGGCGAGGTGGCGTTCAAGCTGTACGACACCTATGGCTTCCCGCTCGACCTGACCCAGGACGCCCTGAAGTCCAAGGGCTTGGGCGTCGACACCGACGGCTTCAACGCCGCCATGGAGCGCCAGCGCGTCGAGGCTCGCAAGGCCTGGTCCGGCTCGGGTGAGGCCGCCACCGAAACCCTGTGGTTCGAGATCAAGGAAGCCCACGGCGCCAGCGAGTTCCTGGGCTACGACGCGGTCGAGGCCGAGGGCAAGATCGTCGCCCTGGTCGAGAACGGCAAGTCGGTGGAAGCCGTCCATCCCGGCCACGAGGTCATGCTGGTCGTCAACCAGACCCCGTTCTATGGCGAATCGGGCGGTCAGATGGGCGATGCGGGCGTCATCACCGTGGGCAAGGCCCGCATGGTGGTGACCGACACCCAGAAGAAGCTGGGCGAACTGATCGTCCACACCGGCACCGTCGAGGGCGGTCCCATTGCCGTGGGCGAGGACGCCCATCTGGCCGTGGATGCGGAACGCCGCGACGCCACCCGCGGCCATCACTCGGCCACCCATCTGCTGCATGCCGCGCTGCGCAACGCGCTGGGCGAACACGTGACCCAGAAGGGCAGCCAGGTCGGCTCCGACCGCCTGCGCTTCGACTTCGCCCATCCCAAGGCCATGAGCCTGGATGAGATCCGCGCCGTCGAGCGCGCGGTTAATCGCGAGGTCCGCAAGAACCTGGACGTCACCACCAAGCTGATGGGCCAGGAGGAGGCCATCAAGGCCGGCGCCATGGCGCTGTTCGGCGAGAAGTACGGCGACGAGGTGCGCGTTGTCTCCATGGGCGACAACGGCGTGAACTTCTCGGTGGAATTGTGCGGCGGCACCCATGTGCGCCGTACCGGTGACATCGGCGGCTTCAAGATCGTCGGCGAAAGCGCGGTGGCGGCCGGCGTGCGCCGCATCGAGGCAGTGACCGGTGGCGCCTTCCTGGCCTGGGCGGAAGAGCAGGAGGAGCTGGTGGCCCGTGCCGCCGGTGCCCTCAAGGTGGCTCCTGCCGACCTGCCGGCCCGTATCGCCCAGTTGCAGGACGATCGCCGCAAGCTGGAGCGCGAGCTGGCCGAGACCCGCAAGCAGCTGGCCACCGGCGGTGGCGGCGGCGGTGGTGCGGCGACGAAGTCCGTCAACGGCATCACCTTCTCGGGCCGCGTGCTCGACGGCGTGCCGGCCAAGGACCTCAAGGGCATGGCCGACGAAATCAAGAAGCAGATCGGCTCGGGCGTGGTCGCCCTGCTGTCCACCGATGGCGGCAAGGCCAGCCTGGTGGTGGCGGTGACCGAGGACCTGACCGCCAAGCTCTCCGCCGTGGACCTGGTCCGCGTCGGTTCGGAAGCGGTGGGCGGCAAGGGCGGCGGCGGCCGCCCCGACATGGCCCAGGCCGGCGGCCCCGACGCCTCGGCGGCGCAGGCGGCCATCGACAAGATTGAAGCCGCTTTGGCCGGCTAAGAAAAAAAGGGGAGGCCTCGGCCTCCCCTTGTTGTTTGTGGTGAATAAAACCCTACGGCTTCATTCCCAGGCTCTCGATGAAGCTGCGGTACGCCGCCGGGTTGGGCTCGGGAAAGCCGGATTTGGCGTACTTGGCGACGGCGGGCGAGGCCAGCATCTGGTCGGCGGCCGATTTCAGGCACAGGCGATAGGACGGTTCCAGGGCGTCCTTGTAATCCACGCCGTCCCTGGGCTCGAAGCGGGCGAAGAAGCTGCCCAGCATGGCGCCGTCGGCCAGATAGGCGTCCAAGGTGCAGCCCACCTTCAGCATGTTGTCCAGGCGCGAGAACTTGGCGCTGCCCTGCACCTTCAGCACCAGCTGCGGGCGGATGGCCGGATTGTTGGTGTCCAGGGTGGCGAAGGCCTGGGACAGGGTGGTGCGGGC
>DATJKV010000332.1:0-4606 GCA_035491155.1 Magnetospirillum sp.
ATGAGCGCATCATGGCGCCAATGTCTTAATTGCTGGTGAATTTCGAGATTTATATTTTAAGGCACTCTCGCCTTTATTGTGGCAAAATATTGGCAATACTGCACCGCGATAACAGCGTTTTTTCCAGGGAACGGTTGGCTCGCGGATACATCCATCTGCTTTCGCCGCCTTGGTCCTGCCCCAATCCTTTTGATAATCGGGAACATCTTTCAGTCACCGAGGCTCGTTCCGTCATGATCAAGCGTGTTGCCCTTGCCCTTCTCGCCCTGCCGCTGGCCAACGCTTCTGCCCTTGCCAGCGACGCCTCAGACGTGGCGCGCGAGATGCGGTTGCCGGTCGCCGTGGTGGAAGACGCGTTCGCCAACGTGGACGCCTATGCCAACTCGCCCGAGGGGCCGGCCAACCGCCTGGCCACCGGCGTGCTCAAGGAGCTGGCGCTGAAGGCGTTCAAGAACCGCCTGGGCAATCTGGACGACAGCGGCCCCGGCAAGGGATCGGACGCCAGCGCGGAGGAGCGCAACGCGGTCTACAAGGCCAATGTGCGCACCACGCGGCGCGACGCCACCGAAGCCAGCGAATGCGCCGAGAACAAGGTGACCGTGAGCAGCTCGGAAGCCCTGCCGGTGGTCAAGGACGGCTCGTTCACCTTCGATGCCGCCCACCCGCGCATCACCAGCCGCTCGTGGACCGCCACCTTCTGCCGGGCCCGCACGGCGGGCGGCGATTTCGGCGAGTGGAAGCTGACGAAATAAGCTGACGGCGCGGCGTCGAAGCGGGAACATAGGGCCATGAAGATGTGCGCCCTGCCCGATGACGCCGCGCTTGAACGGCTGATGCTGCGAGCCCTTGGCGATGCCCGCGCCGCCGGGCTGTCAGGCCACGCCGCCCGCCTGCGTGCCGCTCAGGCGGTGCTTGCCGCCCGTCCCGATTTGAATCCGGCTCAGGCGATGGGACTCATCGTCAGGGTAGCCCCCTGACCGCAGCCGCAACGGCTGCGTGCAAGCGCACTTGCATTCTTCCATCCGCAAGGACACTATTCGCCCCGCGCGCGATAAGCGCCAGACCATGTTCCGGTTTGAGGGGTGCTCATGGGGATGATGGAGACGGGCATCAGCGGCGCCAACGTGCGCCTGGCCGACGCCGATTTCGAACAATTGGTCGCCGCCCTGGTAGAGCGCTGCGGGCGGCTGGGAATCAATGCGGCCGACATCGCCGGCCGCATCGAGGACGTCTCCAAGCGTATCGCCACCCAGGCCGAGCTTCTGTCCTCGGCCAGCGCCGCCGCCACCGCCATGGCCGAAGCCAACGACCGCATCGCGGCCCAGGCCGGCGACGCCAAGCAGGCGGTAGAGGCCATGACCGAGCAGATGACCCAGTCACGCGGCGCCATCAAGCGCGCCATGGACGACGTGTTCGGACTGGTTGAAGGCACGACCCGCATCGAAGCCCAGTTGCCGGGCCTGCAATCCTCGCTGACCAAGGTGGACGGCGCCACCAAGGAGATCGAGGCCGTGGCCCGTCAGACCAACATGCTGGCCTTGAACGCCACCATCGAAGCGGCACGCGCCGGTGAGGCGGGAAAGGGCTTTACCGTGGTGGCCAACGAGGTGAAGGCGCTGTCGCGCAAAACCGCCGACATCGTCCGCGACATCCAAGGCACGGTGGCCGAGTTGCGGCGGCAAATGACCGTGCTGATCGAGGAAAGCGGCGCCACCTCCGGCACCGCCGCCGCCGCCCAGGCCGGGTCCGGCCTCATCGGCGAGGCGGTGTCGGGCCTGGATCATGTGTGCGAGCGCATGATTGATTTGGCCGCGGGCGTCGTGGATATCGCCGAATTGGCCGAGACCAATTCCACCCGCTGCGGCGAGGTGGTGAACCAGGTCCGCCAAGTCACCGAGAGCGAATCCCTGTCCCGCACCGACGCCGAGGAAGTCACCGCCGCCGCCTACCAGTTGGTGGACGTGGGCGAAGAGGTCATCGGCCTTCTGGCCTCGGCGGGCATCGAGACCGACGACACCATCTACATCAACGCCGTGCGAGCGACCGCGCAGAAGGTCCAGGAGGCGCTGAGCCAAGCGGTGGAGAACGGCGACATCGACGTGAACACCATGTTCGACGAGAACTACGTCGAGATGCCCAACATCCAGCCGCCCCGCTACACCACCCGCTGGCTGCCGCTGGTGGAGCGGTTGATCCCCGACATCGTCGAGCCGCCGTCGATGCTCACGCCCAAGGTGGTGCTGTGCACCATCACCGACCGTAACGGCTACATGCCGGTCCACAACAAGCGCTATTCCAACCCGCCCGGCGCCGACCCGGTGTGGAACGCCCAGAACTCCCGCCAGCGCATGATCCACCGGGACCGCACGGCCACCAAGGTCGGCCAGTCGACCAAGCCCTTCCTGGTGCAGACCTTCCGCCGGAACATGGGCGACTCGTTCCAGGTACTGAAGGACGTGTCCGCGCCGGTGTTCATCCGCGGCCGCCTGTGGGGCAACGTCCGCATGTGCGTGAAGGTGTGACCCGCAAGCGGAGCCGACCCGTTAGGCCTTCGGCGCGGTGGCGATGACGTACAGCCATTCGGCATGGACGCGGCCGGTCAGCGCCTCGTTGACGGACCAACTGGCGAAGCCCGCTTCGCGCAACGGCGCCTCCAACTGGTGCGGCTCCCAGTAACAGAAGAACCGGGGAGCCCCGAGCTTCATGCGCGACCACTCCTCGCCGCGCCCGCGCTTCAGGCTGAAGGCGAAGCGGCCACCGTCGCCCAGCGAGCGGCGCAGCTTGCCAAGCACCCGGGCAAACTCGTCCCGGCTGAAGTGAAGCAGCACCGCATTGGCAAGGATCAGGTCGTAGCCGGCCTCCAGTTCGTCCGTCAGCGCGTTGAACGGCCGGGCATTGAAACCGCTTTCCCGCAGCCGCTCGACGAATTCCGGCACGGCGTCGGTGCATTCCACCCGATAGCCCTTGGCGGCCATGTAGGCGGCATCGCGGCCGAAGGCGCTCCCCAGTTCCAGCACCCGGGCACTGGCAGGCAGCCCCGACAGGGCGGCATCGATCCAGTCCTTGGATGCGCCGGTGACTTCGTGGGCGGTGCGGTCGACGTATTCCTGCACCCTGTCCCGGTACGAGCGCAGGGTTTCGTCGTTGGTGCCCTCAGCCATAATACCCTCCAAGCTCGGCCTCGGCCGACTCGGCCCCAGGAATGGTCAGGGAAAACGAAGCACCGCCGCCAGGGCGGGGGGCATAGGCAGCGCGCCCACCATGCAACTCGGCAATGGTCTTGACTAGGTGCAGGCCGATGCCATTGCCGGCGACGTTGGCGGTGGACGGACAGCGGTAGTACTTCTCGAAGATACGCCGCTCCTCACCGGCTGGCACGCCGGGGCCACGGTCGTGCACGGCGAAGGACACCCAGCCGCCGAAGCTTTCCGCGGTAACCTCGACCTGCTGGTCTACGGGGCCATAGCGGTAGGCGTTGTCGATCAGCGTATCCAGTGCGATGCCCAGCAGCTCGCCATCGGCCATGCAGGCGTCAGGCAGGTCGCGAGTGGCGACGCCGATGGCCTGGCGGTCCTGCATGTGGTTGCGTTCGGCCGCCATCTCGGCGATGGCGGCGGGCGAGATTCGGGCCAGCTTAATCTCGGTGGTCTCGTAGCGCTGGCCGGCCAGGCAGGTCTCGATCAGTCCCACCAGCCGCTTCACCGCCTGGCGGATGGTGGTCAGCCGACCACCCAACTCGGGCTGGCTGGCGGTCTTCAGCTCCAGCACCTGTACCGCACTGTCGATCACCGCCAGTGGCGTCTTGAACTCGTGGGTCACCATGTCGACAAAGGCGCGCAGGCGCTGCTGCACTTTGCGTTCGCCCAACAGCTCGGCCTGCACCTTGGCATGGGCGTGCTGAATCCGCCCCAGGCGGTAAACCAGGGCGACGCCCAGCACGGCGATATGGGTGGTGACGGCAAAACCGTCGAGGTTGCGCCCCAGCCCCACCGGCACCATGGGCAGCAGCGGAAAGGCCACATGGGCAGCGGCGACGGCGATGAGGGGGAGAAAGGCCACCAGATAGAATTTGAGGAGCACGTTGCCCGGTTCGCGCCGGACCATTATGGCGGCCAGCACAACGCTGGTCAGGCTGGCCGCCAGCATCAGCGCCAACGACGACACGGCGACGATAGAGAACAGCGGGCTGGACGTGAGCAGCAACGACAACAGACTTAGCACCCCAACCGCAACGTAGATGCGGTGCATGAACGGCATCGTCTTCCTGAGATCAAGGATGCGGTCCCACAGGAACACGAAGCTGGACAGCGCCCCCAACAGGCCGATGGCGCCGAGCAGGTAGTTGACCGTGCCGCCAGCTGACGGAAACAGCAGCGTGACCAGGGCGGTATGAGTGATGCCCCGGCTCAGCACCGTCCCCACGTACAGCGCATACAACAGCATGGGCACGTCGCGCACCCAGAGGCCGGCCAAGCCGTAGCCGACGATGACCAGCAGCAGCATGCCGAAACGCAGGCCGAACAGCGCGGCCTCGCGCGCCTCGGCGAACATCAACGCGTCGGGCCGCCACAGGGCGACCTCCTCGACGCGGATCTTGTGCAGCGAC
>DATJKV010000333.1:0-2081 GCA_035491155.1 Magnetospirillum sp.
GCGGTGAAATCGCCGAACCGGCGGGTGAGATCCGCCGCCTCCACCACCGCACCATCGCCATGGCGCCTGGCATGAGTGGGCAAAGACGGCGGCGGGCCCGAGCGGCGATCCAACAGGGCGACGAAGGCATCCTCGAAACGGGGCGCCACCGGCTCCACCGTCGCTTCCGGCGCGCCCAACTGGTCGGGCGTGGGCGGCGTGGCGCCTTCCGCCATCACCAGCCGCACCGCAGCCCCCTGGATCAGCGCGTCGGCGATGCCGGGCAGAGTGCGGGCGGCGGCCTGGACGGCGCGGCGGTCGGCGCAGCCGCGCACGGCGAAGCTTCGCCCGGCCACCCGGTTGGTAAGCGCTCCCGGCGGCCCCTCATAGATCAGGCGCCCCTGATCCAGCAGCAGCACCGAGTGGCAACGCTCGGCCTCGTCCAGATAGGCGGTGGACCACACCACGCCGGCACCCTGCTCGGCCAATTGATGCACCATGCGCCACAGCCCGCGCCGGGACACCGGATCGACGCCCACCGAGGGCTCGTCCAACAGCAGCAGACTGGGCGTCGCCACCAGGGCGCAGGCCAGTCCCAGCTTCTGCTTCATGCCGCCCGACAGCTTGCCGGCCAGCCGCCGCTCGAACCCAACAAGGTCCGAGAACGCCAGCAGGCGGGCAAAGGTGGAGGACTGCTCGGCCGGGGGCAGGCCGCGCAAATCGGCGTAGAGGGCCAGGTTCTCGGCCACCGTCAGGTCCTCGTACAGGCCGAAGCGCTGCGGCATGTAACCCAAGCTTCCCTCGACGGCGACGCTGCCCCGCTCGGGCGTCAGCAATCCAGCCATCAGCCGCAGCAAGGTGGTCTTGCCGGCGCCGTCCGCCCCGACCAGGCCGGTGACCCGGCCGGGCAGGATGGACGCAGTGATTCCGGCCACGGCGGCGGTGCCGCCGAAGCTTTTGCCCACATCGTCCAGGCGGACCAGTTCGTCCATGGCAAAGCCCTTTAAGGCAGCAGCCGCACCGTCACCGGCATGCCCTGGCGAAGTCCGTCATCGGGGTCCGAGACGATGACCCGCACGCGATAGACCAGCGAGGTGCGCAGCTCGGGCGTCTCCACGGTCTTGGGGGTGAACTCGGCCACCGGCGACACGAAGCCGACTTGGCCGTGATAAATCTTAGCGGAACTGTCGGTGGTGACTTCCGCTCGGGTGCCCGGCACCACCTTGCCCAGCGCCGTTTCCGGCACCCAGGTACGCACCTGCATGGGCTGGGTGAGCGCCAGGGTCAGCACGGTGGCGCCGGGCAGCACCATGGCACCCGGCTCGCGCACCCGCGTCATCACCTGGCCATCGGCAGGAGCGGTCAGTTCGGCATCGGCCAGCCGGCGGCGCATGAGGTCCAGGGTGCCCTGCTCGCTCTCCACCTGGGCCTTGGCCACGGCGATGTCCTCCTGCCGGAAGCCCTTTTCCTGCAAGGCCAGCGCCTCGCGGGCATGGTTGAGCTGGGCCTCGGTCTGGCGCATGTCGGCACGGGCGGTGTCGAGGGCCTGACGCGATACCACCGAGTCCACCGAGGTGGAGGAACGGCGTTCATAGATGGCCTTGGCATTGGCGAAGGCGGCCTCGGTGCGGGCCACGTCGGCACGGGCCTGGGCAATTTCCTGCGGGCGGTTGCCGGCCTCCAGCTTGGACAGATTGGCCTGGGCGCCGGCAAGCCGGGCCTCGGCGATGTGCACGGCGTCCGCCAAGTAGCCCGTCTCCACCTTGGCCACCACCTGCCCCGCCTTGACGTGATCGCCTTCTTCCACCAGCAGCTTGTCCAGCCGCCCTTCCACCCGGAAGGCCAGGTCCACCTGGCGAATGTCCACGCTGCCGTTCAGCACCAGGGCGCCGGTATCAGCCGGCTTGCGAAGGGCGAGGTACAGGGCGCCCGCCGCCACGGCGGCCAGCAGGACGACGACCAGAAGTACGGGAGATTTGCGGCGCATGGGCGGCCTCGATCGCGGATCTGCGACAAGAACTTCAGGATATTCCCCAAAAGGCCGGCCGTCGCCCCGCTTTTGCAGATGCTAGCCAGGATTAGCGGCATGGGTTAAACCTGCG
>DATJKV010000334.1:0-3944 GCA_035491155.1 Magnetospirillum sp.
GTAGCCGTTGTCGGTAGCGCGGTTGAAGGCGAAAAAGTCCAGCCCCATCAGCACCGACTTGGTCCCCTCGGGCAGTACCTCGCGTACCATGTACAACAACTCGGTGGGGCGGGCGCCGTTGAAGGCGGCATTGAAGGCGCGGCAGCCGGTGATGTCGGCCGGATTGATGGGCACGGCGGTGGAGGCGCCGAGGATAGCCAGGTCGGCGCCCGAGCGGTTGACCAGCAGCGCCTTGACATGGCGGAAGGTGCCGTCGGTGTAGAGCCCCAGCGGGAAGCGGCCGAAATAGCCGTAGGGATCCAGGCGCCACATGGCGGCGGAGATGGCGCCGAGCGCCACGGCGGTCAGGCCCAGCAGGGTAAGGATATAGCGCATCGCCTTCGCCCCGCCGCTAGAATTGGAAGTAGATGAAGACCTGGGGCCGTGACAGCCCCAGCACGCCCAGCACCAGGCACATCGCCCCCCAGGCCGCCCATAAGGGCGTCGGTCGCCACGCCAGGTAGCGGTGCTTGGGCAGCACTGCCGGCTGCGCCTCGACGCAGGGGAAGGCGGGGCCCAGCAGCTCGCGGCTGTTGGGCAATAGCAGCGCCACCGCGAAGGCGGCGGCCAGCCACGGGCCCGCATTGGCGACGCGCGGGATCAGCGACGTGTCCGGCGACCACGCGGCCAGATGGGCTAGGCGGTCGGGAGCAAACATGGCGGTCAGCACCGTGCTGGCGGCAGCAAAGCTGTCCGCACGGAACAGCACCCAGGCGGCCACCACCGCGACGAAGCTTACTGCCCAGGACAGGCTGGCCAGCGCCGGCACCAGCGCACCGCTCGGGCGCCAGGCCAGGCGCTCGGCGAAGGCTCGCCATAGGTGGTTCACCACCAGATAGGCGCCGTGCAGGGCGCCCCAGGCGACGAAGGTCCAGGCGGCGCCGTGCCACAGGCCGCCCAGCAGCATCACCACCATCAGGTTCACCTGCCGCCGTACCGGGCCGCAGCGGCTGCCGCCCAGGGGGAAGTACAGGTAGACGCGAAGGAAGTGGGACAGGGTTACGTGCCAGCGCCGCCAGAACTCGATGATCGAGCGCGACTTGTAGGGTGACAGGAAGTTCACCGGCAGGCCGATGCCGAACATGGCGGCTAGACCGATCGCCATGTCGGAATAGCCCGAGAAGTCGAAATAGAGCTGAAAACTGTAGGACAGCGCGCCGATCCAGGCATCCGCCCCGGACAGGGTGCGCCCGCCTGCCGCCAGATTGAACAGGGGCGTGGCATAACGCTCCAGCTCGTCGGCCAGGAACACCTTTTTGGCCAGGCCTATGGCGAACAGGGTCAGGCCGATCTGCACGCCCTTGGCCGACACGCGCACGCGGGCGGGCTGGCGGAACTGCCAGGCCACCTCGGGATACAGCACGATGGGGCCGGCGATCAGCTGGGGGAAGAAGGTGACGAACAGTAGGAAGTCGGGGAAGGTGATGTCTTCCACGTGGCCGCGGTTGACGTCCACCAGCAGGGCCACCTTCTGGAAGGTGAAGAACGAGATGCCGAGCGGCAGGACGATCTGCCCCAGGTCGAAATTGGCCCCGGTCAGGGCTGACAGGTTGAAGGCGAGGAAGCCGGCATACTTGAACCACGCCAGGAGCGAAAGGTTCAGCACGATGCCCGCCACCATCACCCGGTGCCGCCAGGCCGTGCCGGCGGGGCGGCGCAGGGATAGCTGGAGCAGGCCGTAATTGGCGGCGATGGAGGCTATCAGCATCCACACAAAGGTGGTGGACCACCACGCGTAGAACACCAGGGAGGCGCCGGCCAGCCACAGCTTTGCCGCATGGTCGCCGGCGCGTTGGACCATCAGCGTTGTGGCGATGACCAGCGGCAGGAAGCAAAAAATGAATTCGTAGCTGCTGAAGAGCATGCGCCATCCCCCGAATAAGGGTGTTCTAGAGGGCGCGCGTGCCTCTCACAAGTGCTCTCGTCAGTGGTGGAGCGGGGCCTGCGGCCAGGGCCCGTAACTAAAGCCGTTCCACCAGGGCCCTGGCGATGCGCTGGGCCGCCTTGCCGTCCCAGAATTCCGGCTGCCGGCCGGCCTTGCCGCCGGTGGCCAGCACGTCGTTGAAGACGGCCATGATGGCGTCGGCATCGGTGCCCACCAGGGTGTTGGTGCCTTCCGCGATGGTGATCGGGCGCTCGGTATTCTCGCGCACGGTCAGGCAGGGCACGCCCAGGGCCGTGGTCTCTTCCTGCAATCCGCCGGAATCGGTCACCACCACCTTGGCCGAGCGCATCAGACCCAGCATTTCCAGGTAGCCCTGGGGCGGCAGCAGGCGGACGCCGGTGGTGTCCAGGCCTGCCGCCTGAATGCGGCCCAGCGTGCGGGGGTGGCAGGGGAACACCACGGGTGCCACCTTCGTCATCTCGGTCAGGCAGCCCAGCAGCCGGGCCAGCACTCCGGGCTCATCCACGTTGGAGGGGCGGTGCAGGGTGACCAGGGTGTAGCCGCCATCCAAGCCCACCGTCTGCTGCGCGGGCACGGCGCGGGCCACGTTGGCGAGCAGCGTGTCGATCATCACATTGCCGACGAAGGTGACGCGGGCGGGATCAATGCCCTCGCGCACCAGATTGTCCAGCGCCGAGCGTTCGGTGGTGAACAGGAAGTCCGACAACTGGTCGGTCAGCACCCGGTTGATCTCTTCCGGCATGGCGCGGTCGTAGGACCGCAGGCCCGCCTCCACGTGGATCACTTTGATACCCATCTTGGCCGCCACCAGGGCGCAGGCGATGGTGCTGTTGACATCGCCCACCACCAGCACCGCATCTGGGCGGCATTCCAGCAGCACCGGCTCGAACCGGCGCATGACGTCGGCGGTCTGCTGGGCGTGGCTGCCCGAACCCACCTCCAGGTTCACGTCCGGGCGTGGCAGGCCCAGATCGGCGAAGAAGCGGTCGTTCATCGCCTCGTCGTAATGCTGGCCGGTATGCAGCAGCGGCGCCGCAAATCCTGCCGCCTTCAGCGCCGCCAGCACGGGGCCGATTTTCATGAAGTTGGGGCGGGCGCCGACGACGCTGAGGACGGATTTGCTCATGGCCGCTTCTCTTGGGGCAACAGGTTCCTCCTCCTAGCAGATCGGGCATGCCTTGAACACCGGGGTCTGCTTCATTATTCAGGACATGCTGCCTTTTCCGGTTGGAGCCCGTCATGTCCTACGCCCGCACAGCCCTTCTGCTTGCCGCGCTCACCGGCCTGTTCGTCGCCATCGGCGGCCTGATCGGCGGCCATGGCGGCATGATGGTGGCGTTCCTGATGGCGCTGGGCATGAACACCTTCGCCTACTGGAACTCGGACAAGATGGTGCTTGGCATGTACGGCGCCGTGCAGGTGGACCGCCACGCCGCCCCTGGCCTCTATGCCATTGTCGAGCGCCTGACTGCGCGTGCCGGCCTGCCCATGCCCAAGGTGTTCATCATCCAGTCGGACCAGCCCAACGCCTTCGCCACCGGCCGCAGCCCCGAGCACGCCTCGGTGGCGGCCACCACCGGCCTGTTGGACCGCCTGGCGCCCGAGGAGGTCGAGGGCGTCATGGCGCACGAGCTGGCGCACGTGAAGAACCGTGACACCTTGATCATGACCGTTACCGCCTCCATCGCCGGCGCCATCGGCATGCTGGCCAATATGTTCGCCTTTTCCTCGATGTTCGGCGGCCACCGCGACGACGAGGAAGGCGGCGGTCTGGGCGCGCTTGGCGGCCTGGCGATGATGATCGTGGCGCCGCTGGCCGCTGGCCTGGTGCAGATGGCGATCTCGCGCACCCGGGAGTATGCCGCCGACAACGAGGGCGCCCGCATCTGCGGCAATCCCCTGTGGCTGGCCAGCGCGCTGGAGCGCCTGGAGCAGGCCGCGCACGCCATTCCTTACCCTGAGGCCGAGCGCAACGCCGCCACCGCCCATTTGTTCATCG
>DATJKV010000335.1:0-3198 GCA_035491155.1 Magnetospirillum sp.
CTTCCAGCATGCCCAGGGAGCGGGCGATCTCCTTGTTGGAATAGCCAAGCGTCAACAGCTTCAGCACCTGCGTCTCGCGAGGGGTCAGCGACTTGAAGTCGGGATTGAAATCGCCCGCCTCATCCAGCGGCGAGCCCTCGAATTGCGGCTCGCCGGCATCTTCGTTGGCAACCGCCTGGGCGGGGACGTAAAGCTCGCCCGACAGCACCAGCGGCAGCACGTGCTTGAGGATTTCGCCGTTGGAGGATTTCAGCACATAGCCGCGCGCGCCGCATTCGATGGCGGCACGGATGGTGGCGCGTTGACGCGACCCCGACACGATGACCACCGGGATGGGCGGCAGGGTGTCGATGAATTTCTTCAGGTCCGAGATCCCGTTCAGGCCCGGCATCATCAGGTCGAGAAGAATCAGGTCCAGGTTGGGCGTATCGTGGGCAAGCCGCCGGGTTTCCTCGGCATTGCTCGCCTGGATGATGGTGACGTCCTTCCCGTACAGGCTCTCCAAGGCCAGAGAAATGCCGTAACGGAACAAGGCATGATCATCGGCGATAAGTACTACCATGTTAAGACCTCTTCAACGGCACAGGCCGTTCATGTCGGTATAGCGCGAAACGTGGCATTACGTAGCCAATCTTTCGGAGACTACTCATCACGCTATACGACTATTTTTCAGAATTGCATTTGGTGTAGTGTGCGCACCATTATGGGTAGACTCAGCTACCTCGGCATCGTTCTGCATTCGGGTATTTAATTATCGCCGCCCCCTTTTCAATCGCTGCCACCCCGGCGGCAAGGCTTGGGGCCCCTATGCGCGAGGGCGTCACACCTTGGTGATAGTCAGGCCACCCCTCCAGCCTCCTGGCAACTGCTGGCTCTCCCAAGCTACCTCGGCGCGCAACGGCAAGTGGTCCGAGGTGACGCGCGACAATGGCGTCGCATAAACGGACAAACGCTTCAGCCCGGCGGCCGGCCATGCCCAAATGCGGTCCAAGGGAAGCAGCGGCAGGCGGGACGGAAAGGTGCGCGGCATCAGCGAGACACCGAAACGCCGATCGATGGATTTCAGCGCCCCCCGCGTGGGCCGCCACTCGTTGAAATCACCCATGATGACGGTAGGGACGGCGTCGCTTCCCGCATCCTCCAACGCCCCCATCAGGGTGCGTACCTGAAGCCGGCGCTCGGCGGCATTGAGGCCGAGATGGGTGACCACCACGCGAAGCGCGTGGCCGCCCACGTCCAGTTCGGCCATGATGGCACCGCGCGGCTCGAAATGGCCCACGGTGAGGTCGGTGCGGCACACCGAGCGCACCGGCCAGCGCGTGAGCAGGGCGTTGCCGAACTTTCCCCGCCGCCCTTTCACGTTGGGGCCGGGAACCGCATTCAAGCTTAAGGATTCCGCCAGGAAATCCAGCTGGGCGCGTCCATCCACCAGAAGGCGCATATCCACCTCCTGCAGGCCGATGACGTCGGCGTCCAAGGCCTCGATCACCTCGGCAGTGCGTTCGGGGGCGTAGCGGCCATCGGTGCCGAAGCCGCGGTGGATGTTGTAACTGGCCAGCGAGACCGACAGACAATCCAGGCGGGGAGACGGATCATCAGGCACGGGCTGCCTCTACCTCCTTAACCGGGCCGTCCCGGAGCCGGCGCACGGGCACGGCTCAACCGGCTGACCACGCCCAGTTGGGCGGCGATCACCAGCATGGTGGCGAGACCAAGGACGGCGATGTTGGCCACCGAGGGAGTGCGTAGCACCACACCCAGGCGATCGCCCAGCACGCTTAGGGCGATAATACCCGGCGCCATGCCGACCAGGGTGCCGATGACGAAATCGCGAAAACCCACCGCCGATGCGCCAGCCACCAGGTTGACGACTGGAAAATCGGCCACCGGCATCAGCCGCAGCAGCATCATGGCCATGATGCCGTGGCGCTCCAGGGCACGATTGACCCGATTGACCCGCCAGCCGGCCAGCCGCCGTATGCGGACGCGGCCCAGCCGGCGGCCCAGGCCGTAGAGGCTTGCGGCGCTGGCCAGCGCCCCGGTCAGCGACAGGGCGGAGCCCGCCCACAGCCCCAGCACCGCCCCGGTCAGCAGAATCGCCACGGACACCGGCAGGCGCAGCAGGCCGGCGGCAACGAAGAATCCCACCGCCGCCGGCAATGCCCACACCTGCTCGCGCAATCCCTCGGCCCAGGCCAAGGCGGCCGAGGCGGCACGCCAACCATCGGGCGCCAGCCACGGGCCCGTGGCACCGGCCAGAGCCAGGGCCAGCAGCAGCGCCACCACGGCGCGCACCCGCACCTTCAGGCTGCGCCGGGCCGAGCCGGGCATGGACTGATCCAGGCAGACCAGGGTCTCCACCGGCTCTTCGGGATCGGGCAAGTGGGATTCGCTCAGGATCTGCACGATCTCGTCCGGCTCGCGGTCATCCAGCGGCACCAGCGTGCGCTCTCCGCCCGATAAGCCGGCAATGGCACCGTGCAGGCTGCCGGCGCGCTCCTCGGCCAGGGCCACCTGGGCCGGCCGTGTCCCCAGGTGTTCGGCCATCAGGTCGTGGCGCAAGGCACGAATGGCCGCCTGGACGCCGAGGTCGGCGTCGGCTTCGACCAGCACGTCGCATTCGGTATCCAGGCCCATGGAACGGTTGTTGAGGTTGGACGAGCCGATACGCAGCGCCTCGTCGTCCACGATCATCAGCTTGGCATGCACCTTGACGTCGGCGCCCGCCACCATGGGCGTATAGACGTGCAGCCGCCCGAAAAGGTCGCAGGCTGCCAGCCGACGCAGCAGACGGGCACGCGCCACGCCCATGGTGGAACGCTCCACCAGGCTGACGGGAGCTCCCGGATTGACCAGCACGATCTCGGGACAATCCGCGCGCGCCAGCCGGTCCTCGAGCAAATCGGCGATGCGGCGTGAGGCGAAGTACTGGTTCTCCATGTAGATGAACTGGCGCGCCGCAGCGATCATGTCGGCGTAAAGCTGCTCCACCTCGCGCACCGGGGTTTCGCCGTCCCAGGACGGGCAGGTGCAGGCGATGGCCATGTCGACGCCGCCCATCAGCACAGTCACCGATGGCGGCCACAATTTGCGCGCATCGCCCGACGCAGGCGGAAGCAACTCTTCCCCCACCGCCTGGCGCCAGCGCTTGCGGGCGATCTCGGCCAGGGCGCTGGCCGCATCGCCGCTGACCACCGC
>DATJKV010000336.1:0-7573 GCA_035491155.1 Magnetospirillum sp.
GCTGAACGGACGGGAGAAGTACGAGATCAGCTCGATCGGGATCAGGATCACCGCGGTGGCGATGGGAGCGCCGTGCGGGAAGAACATGCGCAGGAAGTGCGTGCCGTGGCGGGCGAAGCCGATGATGGTCACGCCGATGAACACGACGGACGCCATGGCGAAGGTCACCACCACGTGGCTGGTGAAGGCGAAACCGCCCGGGATCAGGCCCAGCACATTGCCGAACAGCACGAACATGAACAGCGTGAAGATGAAGGGGAAGTAGGGACGCCCTTCATGGCCCACGTTGTCGCGCAGCATGCCGGCAACGAATTCGTACAGGACCTCGGCCACGGACTGCCAGCGACCCGGAACCAGGGCGCGCGAGCGCACCGACAGGGTCAGCAGGGCAGTGATCAGCACGACCGCGATCACCATCATCAGGGCGGACTGGGTGAACGAGACGTTCAGGCCGCCAACCTGGAAGTCGAGACCCGGTAGGGCGTGGACCTCGAACTGCTGCATCGGAGAATGCTTCTCTGCCACCTTGGCCTCTCTCGCCTATTCTTTCGTTCGTCCAGACCGACGCCTCTGCGATTCGCCGAGGCCGACCGATTCGTCCAATCCCTTGGCCGCGCGGTAAGCGTTCAACACGCCGGCCGCTCCGCCGAGGAGCAGAAACAACACCATCATGATCGGCGCAGTGCCGAGCCAGCGGTCCAGACCGTAACCGATTGCCACCCCAACGGCGACGCCGGCCACGAACTCGATGCTGATGCGGAAACCGAGCCCAATTCCGGAGGAGGCCACGGAACGATCGGGGCCAGCCCCTTTCGCCTCGTCCTCCGCCCCGCGCGCCTGGCGCAACCGGGACTCGATATCCTCAAGCGACGGGGGCTTCTCTTGCTCAGCCATGATTGATGAGCCCCTTGAAAGTCCCCACCGCCATCACAACGGTGCCAAAAGCGCGGGCACCATAAGGGGTGCGCCCACCCGTGTCAAGGCCGGAAACCGCCCACCCCAAGTGCTTGAGGAACATTGGAAATCCAAGGCCTGCGTGCCCCTTGGACCATCCAGACGGCAGGGGGGCAGGGGTCACACCCCTCCCCGAAGGGGTAGTCGCAGTCGGGTAGGTCATGCCAACACCGCGGTTTCCCGAATGGCCTCGGCCTGCGCCAGATCGACCGACACCAGCTGCGACACGCCGCGCTCGGCCATGGTCACCCCATAAAGCCGGTCCATGCGCGCCATGGTCATACGGTGATGGGTGACGATGAGGAAACGCGTGCCGGTCGTGCCGGCGATACGCTCGACCAGCGTGCAGAACCGATCGACGTTGGCATCGTCCAACGGTGCGTCCACCTCGTCCAGCACGCAGATGGGCGCCGGATTGATAAGGAAGACGGCGAAGATCAGGGCCAGCGCGGTCAGCGCCTGCTCGCCACCCGACAACAGGGACAATTGCTGCAAACGCTTGCCCGGCGGCGACGCCATGATCTCCAGCCCCGCCTCCAGCGGATCGGCGGATTCGGTCAGCGCCAGATGGGCGCGGCCGCCGCCGAACAGACGGACGAACAGGTCGCGGAAATGCTGATCCACCTGCTCGAACGAGGCCAGCAGGCGCTCGCGGCCCTCGCGGTTGAGCTCGGCGATGGCGCCGCGCAGCTTGGCGATGGCCTGAACCAGGTCATCCTTCTCGGCGTGCATGGTGGCCATGCGCTCTTCCAGCTCGGCCACCTCCTGCTCGGCCCGCAGGTTGACCGGCCCCATGGCGTCGCGCTCGCGGCTCAAGCGGTCCAGCTTGCGCTGCAACTCGTCCAAATCGGGCCGTTCCGCCTCCACCACCTCGGCCACCTCGCGCAATTGCTCGGGCGTCATATCCAGGCGTTCGGAAATGCGGCCGGCCACCGTGCGGCACTGCTGGTCGGCGGCGGACAGGGCGGCTTCGCGGCGGATGCGGTCCTCGCGGGCCTGGGCCAGCGCCGCCTCGGCGGCACGCATGCCACGGTCGGCCTCGGCCAACGCGGCTTCAGCCGCGGCCAGGGCATCGGCCGAGCGCTTGCGCTCCTCCTCGGCGGCGTCGATGCGGTCCAGCAGTTCGGCGCGGCGGCGGGCGAAGGTGTCGGGGGCGTTGGCGAGGCGCTCCAGCTCGGCCATCACCGCCTCGCGGCGCTCCGCCAGTTCCTCCACATGGGCGCGGGCGCTGTCGGCGCGGCGGCGCCAGGAATCGATGTCGCCGGCGATGGAATCCAGCCGGCGCTTGCGCTCGCCCGCCTCGCGGACGATGCGGTCCAGCGCCGAGCGCGCCTCGACTAGGCCGGAGCGCCGCTCCGCCAGGTCGGCCCGCAGCGCGTTGACGCGGTCGCGCCCCTCGTCGGCGCTGGCGGGAAAGCCGGCCACGGTCTCGCGCGCCATCATCGCCTCGCCTTCGGCTTCCTCCAAGTCGGCGCGGGCGGCGTCAGCCTGCTCCATCAGGCCGGCCAGACGGGATTCATAGGCGGCGAAGCGCTGGGCCAGCTTGGCGTGCTCATCGCGCGCCTTGGCGGTCTCGGCCTCGGCACGGCGCACGGCATCCTTGGCGGCGCGCTCGTTCTCGGTGGCTTCCTCCACCGCCTGGGTGGCGTCCTCGACCCGGCCTTGCGCCTCCTCGACGCCAAGCTCGGCATCCTCGATCTTGGCTTCCAGCTCGCGCAGGCGATTGCGCTGGGCCAGGCGTAGGGCCATGGGACTGGGCGCGCCGGCGCGGGCGGTATAGCCGTCCCAGCGCATCAGGTCGCCGTCGCGGGTGACTAGACGCTGACCGGCTGCCAGATCCAACCGCAGGGCTTCCGCATCGGCGGCCGTGCCAACCACGCCCACTTGGGACAGGCGGCGCGCCAAAGCGGGCGGCGCGGTGACGAAGCGGGCCAGCGGCTCGGCGCCGGCAGGCAAGGCGGGAGCGTGCTCCAGCGGCGGCAGCGGCACCCAGCGCAGCGGCGCACTTTCGTCCAGCGAAGCGGACAGGTCGTCGCCCAGGGCGGCGGCCAGGGCGGGTTCATAGCCGGCGGCGGCGCTGATGGAATCCAGCACCGGCGGATGGTCGCCCGCCTTTGCCTGCGCCAGTACATTATTGAGGGCCTCGGCCTCGGCCTTCAGGCGGGCCCGCGCGGTGGAAGCGGCCTGGAAGGCGTCGCGGGCGGATTCGCGCGCGGCCATGGCCTGGATGCGCTTCCTGTCCCACTCCTCGGCCTCGGCACGGCTTTCCTCCAAGTATTCCAGCGCCGATTCCAGATCCATCTCCAGGCCGGTCAGCTCGGCGCGATCGACGCCCTCCTGCTCGGCGGCGGCCTTCTGCGCCTCCACCTGGACTAGGCGTTCCTTCAGACGGTCACGGCGGTTCTCGGCCTCGGTGAGGCGGCGCAGGGCGGCGGCGCGTTCGGCGTCGGCGGCGGCCACCTCCTCCATGACGCGCGACAGCTCCTTCTCCACCTCGGCCACGCCGCCGGCGGCGGCTTCCACCGTCTGGTCGGCCTCGACCTTGGCCTCATCCTCGCCCATGGCGGCTTCCAGGATGGCTTCCTGCTCGCCGGCCAGACGCTCCACCGCGCCCTCGGCGTCGGCGGCGCGGGCATATTCCTTCTGCAGATCGCTGGCGGCCTGGGCCAGTCGCGATTCCAGGTCGCGCCGGGTCTCGGCCAGACGCCCCTCCTCACCCTCCAACTGCTCGCGCTCCACCAGCAGGCGCTGGAAGGCGCCCTGCACCTCGCCATCGCGGCGGCGCAACTCGGGCAGACCGGCGGCCATCTCGGCCTGGCGGGTGGCGGCGATGGCGGTGAGCTCGGTGGCCTCCTCCACCCGCAGATCGGCCTCCTTCATGGCGGCACGGGCGGCGTCGATGGTGGCCAGCGCCTCCAGCCACTGGAGGTACAGCAGCCTGGCCTCGATGGCCTTGATCTGCTCGGAGATGGTGCGGTAGCGCGCCGCCTGACGGGCCTGGCGCTGGAGGCTTTTCAGCTGCGCGTCCAGGGTGGCGAGCACGTCGTCCAGGCGTTCCAGATTGCCTTCGGCGTTTTTCAGGCGCAGCTCGGCCTCGTGCCGACGGGAATAGAGGCCCGAGATGCCGGCGGCCTCTTCCAACAGGCCGCGGCGCTCGGACGGCTTGGCGTTGATCAGCGCGCCGACGCGGCCCTGGGACACCAAACCCGACGAGCGGGCGCCGGTGGCGGCGTCGGCGAACAGCAATTGGACGTCGCGGGCGCGCATGTCCTTGCCGTTGATGCGGTAGGCCGAGCCCTGGCCGCGCTCGATGCGGCGGATGACCTCAAGCTCGTCCACCTCGTACTGGGGGGGCGCGGTGCGGCGGGAATTGTCCAGGCAGACGCCCACCTCGGCCAGGTTGCGGGCCGGGCGGTTGGAGGTGCCGCCGAAGATGACGTCGTCCATCTCGCCGCCGCGCATCTGGCGCGCCGACGTCTCGCCCATGACCCAGCGCAGCGCCTCGATCAGGTTCGACTTGCCGCATCCGTTGGGGCCGACCACCCCCGTCATGCCCGGCTCGATCAGGAGCTCGGTGGCATCGACGAAGGATTTGAACCCCGACAGCCGCAGCTTGGTAAACGAAATCAAGAACCGGGCCCCCTACCCGAAGCGCCTTCCGCCTTACTTGGCGGCCGCCTTCAGGACCTTCTCGATCTCGTCGGGAACCGCGCCCTCGACCTTGGTGCCGTTGATGATCAGGGTGGGCGTGGCCTCGACATCGAAGGTCTTGGCGCCGTCCTTGGCGCGCTCCTGGATGGCGTTGGCCAGATCCTGGCGCTTCAGGCAGGCGTCGACGTCGTCGCCGGTCATGCCGGCCAGACGCACCAGCTTCTTCAGGCCGTCCATGGGGTTCTGGGCCCCCAGCCACTTTTCCTGGTTGTCGAAGATCAGCGACAGCATGGGGAAATAGCGGTCCGGGCCGGCGCAGTGGGCGACCATGGAGGCGCCGATGGACAGGTGCGCGGGCGCGGTGGGGAAGTCGCGATAGATCAGCTTGGCCTTGCCGGTATCGATCCAGTCGGCCTTCAGCTTGGGGAAGTAGGTCTTGTGCAGGTTGGCGCAGTGCCCGCAGGTGGTCGAGGCATATTCGATGATGGTGATGGGGGCGTCGGCCTTGCCCAGCACCTGATCGATGGGAAAGGTCGCAACCTTGTCGGCGGCATGGGCGGCGGCGCCGGCGCAGACGGCGACCAGCACGGCAAACAGACGGATTGCGCTCTTCACCTGAAAACCTCCCTCTAAGGGCGTTGAAGCGTGGCGGATATTAGGAGGGTGCGGCGCGCGAGTCACGCCTTCTTGGCGGCTATGTGCCTGCCCAGCCGGCCCAGCACCTCGCGCAGCGCCGGGTCGTCCACCTGGTCCAAGACCTTGGCCAACCGCTCGGAGGCTTGCGCGTCGGGCTCGGGTGCGGCCTGGCGCAGCGGCTTGCGTTCGGGCAAGGGGCCGTGGCGCAGCTTGAGGCGGGCCACCGCCTTCCAGCCGAAATGGCCGTTGATGCGCTCAAGGATCAACGGTTCCAGGTGCTGCAATTCGGTGGCGAAGGCGCTGGAGGCCACCTTGATCTCAAGCGTGCCCTCGCCCCGTTCCTTGGGCGGGAATTTGATGCGCAGCGGCAGGGTGTGTGACGCCACTGCCGAACCGACGATGGCCGGCCAGTCCACTACCAGGGCGCCCGAGACGAAGCCATGCTTGCCGAACACCGGCTTGGTCACCCGGTCGGCAGCCACCGCCACGGCAACCATGCCTTGGATGCGTTCGTCGGGCTTTTGCGCGCGCTTGGTCATGGCGACGACCATACGATTTCCTTTATCCTGCCGCCATGCCCGTTTCAGCCCCCGCCGATCTCGACCCAAACAAGCTTTCCGGCACCCTGCTTGCCTGGTACGACCGTAACGCCCGCATCCTGCCGTGGCGGGCGCGGCCGGGCGAGGTGGCCGACCCCTACCATGTCTGGCTGTCCGAGGTGATGCTGCAGCAGACCACGGTGCAGGCGGTGGCGCCCTATTTCCTGCGCTTCCTGGAGCGCTGGCCACGGGTCCACGACCTGGCCGAGGCCCCGGTGGAGGACGTGATGCACGCCTGGGCCGGGCTGGGCTATTACGCCCGGGCCCGCAACCTGCACGCCTGCGCCAAGGTGGTGGCCGAGTGGCGGCAGGGACGCTTTCCCGACGAGGAGGCGGCGTTGCGCCGATTGCCGGGCATCGGCGACTACACCGCCGCCGCCATCGCCGCCATCGCCTTCGGCCGCAAGGCCACGGTGGTGGACGGCAACGTGGAGCGGGTGATGGCGCGCAACTTCGCCGTCGCCGATCCGCTACCGGGAGTGAAGCCCACGCTGAAGAAGCTGGCGGCCACGCTGACACCCGAACACCGGCCCGGCGACTACGCCCAGGCGGTGATGGATCTGGGCGCCACCGTGTGCACGCCGCGCAATCCCGCCTGCGGCATCTGCCCGTGGATGGGTGCCTGCGCCGCCCGCCGCTTGGGGCTAGAGGCCGGCCTGCCGGCCAAGGTGGAAAAGGCCGAGCGCCCGACCCGGCACGGGCTGGCGTTCTGGACCGTGCGCAAGGATGGTGCTGTGCTGCTGCGCCGGCGTCCGCCGCAGGGGTTGCTGGGCGGCATGATGGAAATCCCCTCCACCGGCTGGCGCGAGAGCGGACACTGGGATTTGGACGAGGCGACGCCCGAGCAGCCGCTGGCCGCCCAGTGGCGCCTGCTGCCGGGCGTCGTGCGCCACACCTTCACCCATTTCCATCTGGAATTGCGGCTGGCGGCGGGAAGGGCTGGACCCAATGCGTTGGCGCGCGGTATCTGGTGTCCATTGGACCAGTTGGGCGACCAGGCCCTGCCCACGCTCATGCGCAAGGTGGTGCGCCACGCCCTGGCCAAGGCCTATTGAAGGACAACGCACCATGCGCATGCCCCTCCTCGCCATCGCCTTCCTGCTCGCCGCCGTCCCGCAGGCGGGCGCCCAGCAAGTCGGCGAACGCCTGCTGATGAGCACGCCCCAGGGCTGGAGTTCGCTGCCCGTCCATCGCGGCGAGAACATGGTGATCTCGCGCCTGTATCCGCCGGGCGAGAACGACAAGCAATGGACCCAGGCCATCACGGTGCAGGCCTATATGGGCTCTGACCAATCGGCGCGCAGCTTCGTGGAAGGCATCATCTCCTACAGCCGGGACACCTGCCAGGCGGCCGGCCCCGGCCCGGTGACCGAGAGCCAGAACAACGGCTATCCCGCCGCCACCGTGACGGTCACCTGTACCCGCGGTCCGTCGGGCATGGGCGGCTTCGTCCTGGTCCAGGCCATCCGCGGGCGCGACGCCCTGTATGTGGTGCAGCGCCAATGGCGCGGCCCCGCCTTCGGCAAGGACCAGAGCCCCGCCTTCCCACCCAACATGCTCAAGGAATGGGGCGAGTTCGCCAAGACGGTCGGCTTGTGCGACAACCGCGACCCCAAGCACCCCTGCCCGTAGGCTACTGGACTTGCCTGCACGCTCGACAACGGTGCAGAGCCGCCGTCATGCGCGGACTTGATCAGCGCATCCACGCGGTTCCATCAGGCACCGTGTTCCCG
>DATJKV010000337.1:0-2246 GCA_035491155.1 Magnetospirillum sp.
CTCTCTTCGTTTGCCACAGGCACACTCCCGGCCAAACCGCGCCTATCGCTCCCCAATATTTCCAAGGATCGTCATGGCCGGGCTTGGCCCGGCCATCCACGGGGCGCCGTGCCGAGTGGATACGCGCGGATGCCCGGAACAAGTCCGGGCATGAGGGGCTTTCAGGATCTCGCGACGCTCCGGATCGCCCCAAACAAAAAAGCCCCCGGCGCGGGCAACGCGCCAGGGGCTTTTCCGTCTCGTCCCGCCTTTAGGCGTGCAGGGCGGCGTACTTGGCCTGGAGCTGGTCGGCGCTCTCGGCGGCGCCGACGACGATGCAGTCGGCCGGGCACACCAGCTGGCACTGGGGGGCGTCGTGGGCGCCGACGCACTCGGTGCAGCGGTTGGCGTCGATCACATAGATGACGTCACCCTCGGAAATGGCCTCGTTCGGGCAGGTCGGGCGACAGGCGTCGCAGCTGGTGCAGTCGTCGGTAATCTTGAGCGACATGGGTCTTCCTCTCTTGATATCCCCCTGGAAAGCCGCCGGGCGACTCTCGCCCGTTTGTCATATCCCCCATGGGGCCGGCTTGACAACGACAATTCACAACCCGTTTTACCCCCCTTTCGGCCGGCGTGACATTTTAGAGAAATTCGCGCGTGCCACTCCCCGAAAGCACAGGTATGATCCCTACTCTCTGGTGTGGATTGCCACGACGCCCACCGGACCCTCGGGCCTGCGACAGACGAGGAAATCGCGGCGCTTGCCCGAACCTTGAGAGGTCAACCTAACGGCTTGAGCCCGCCCGACGCGGGCCTTCGGGGAGTGACACATGACCAAAAGTTCGGGTGCATCCAATTCGGTTTCCATAGCGATGTGCGGCAGCGGCGGCGCCGGTGTGATGACCGCCGCCAACATGCTGCTCGATGCCGCCGCTGACGCGGGCTATTACGCATTGTTCGGGCGGTCGGCAGGGCCGCAGATCCGCGGCGGCGAGGCCGCCGCGCTGGTGCGCCTGAGCCCCGAGCCGATTACCTCGGTGGACGACACCACCGAAATCCTGCTCGCCATCGACTGGCAGAACGTCCACCGCTTCGCGGCGGAACTGCCGCTCGACAGCAAGTGCGTCATCATCACCGACCCCACCCAGGGCGAGGTGCCGGACGTGATGGCCAAGTCGGGCGCCCGCATCGTCGAGCTGCCCATGAAGGACCTGGCCAAGGACATCCCCGGCGGCCGCCCCAACATGATCGCGCTGGGCGCCATCTCCCAGTTGATCGGCCTGCCCATCGACACCGTCACCGAGGTGCTGGGCCAATCGCTGAAGAAGAAGCGCGCCGACGCGTACGAAGCGTCGGTGGCGGCGGTGAAGAAGGGCGCCGAGGCGGCCCTGTCCATGGGGCAGACCAAACGCCTGGCCCCGGTCACCGCCAAGGCCAAGCGCTGGTCCATCACCGGCAACGAGGCTGCCGGCCTGGGTGCGGTGCGCGGCGGCGTCACCTTCTGCGCCGCCTACCCCATCACCCCGGCCACCGAGGTGCTGGAATGGCTGACCAGCGCCCTGCCCAAGATCGGCGGCACCTTCGTGCAGGCCGAGGATGAGTTGGCCTCCATCAACATGTGCGTCGGCGCCTCGTTCGGCGGCGCCCCCTCCATCACCGCCACCGCCGGCCCCGGCCTGGCGCTGATGACCGAGGCGCTGGGCATGTCCACCGCCTCGGAAACCCCGGTGGTGGTGGTCGACGTTCAGCGTGGCGGCCCCAGCACCGGCATCCCCACCAAGTCCGAACAGTCGGACCTGAACATCGCGCTGTACGGCCTGCATGGTGACGCGCCGCACCTGGTGGTGGCGCCCAATTCCATCGGCGACTGCCTGTTCACCACCCAATGGGCGGTGCATCTGGCGGAAAGCCTGCAGGCGCCCTGCATCGTGCTGTCCGAGCAGTCGCTGGGCCAGAGCCGCGGCCTTATCCCCGAGCCGGCCGACGTGGCCTTCGTCGGCAAGCGCCTGATCGCGCAAAGCCCGGCCGAGGGTGAGAAGTTCAAGCGCTATGCGCTGACCAATACCGGCGTCTCGCCCATGCCGCTGCCGGGCACCCCGGGCTGTCAGTACACCGCCGACGGCCTGGAGCACACCGAGACCGGCCTGCCGTCGTCGCAGGCGGGCGATCACTTCGCCCAGTGCGACAAGCGCCTGCGCAAGCTGACCGGCCATGATTACGGCGACCATTGGGCCACCGTCGAGGGCGAGGGCGACCTTGCCGTC
>DATJKV010000338.1:0-4126 GCA_035491155.1 Magnetospirillum sp.
GCGGCATGATGGGCCTTGTTGTGGCCGACCTCGTGGCCCAGCACAGCCGCCAACTCGTCATCGCTGGAGGCCAGCTTCATCATCCCCTCGTAGACGCCGATCTTGTTGCCGGGCAGGGCGAAGGCGTTGATCTCGTCGCTCTTGAACACCAGCACCTCCCATTGCGAGGGCTGCTCCCCGGCCCCCTTCAGTACCCGGTCCGCCACCCGGCGGGCACGGGCCTGGTACTCGGCATTGGGGGAGGCGGGCACTTCCGACTTCAGCTGCTGCCACGCTTTCACTCCCTCTTCATCCACCTGGGCCTGCGGCACCAGGTCGACGCCGATACCGGTGGACTGGCTGGAACAGGCGGCGAGCAGGCTCAGCAGCAGGGGAAGGCAGTGCAACGGGCGCATGGGGGCCTCACCAGGCGAACGCGACAAGGCACTGTGCCGTTGCGCCGCGGCCAGGGCGAGGAGGCATGCGGCGCATCCTCCTTCGGAGGAGGCTTAACGCATCACGAGGATTGGCGCCATTGGCGGGCCACCTTTGCCAAGGTTCCCATCTGGTAGGGCTTCTGCAACACCGGACGATCGCGGTCGCAGTCGCGCAAGCCGGCGCTGCCGTAGCCCGTGGCAAATATGAAGGGGATGCCGCGGGCGGTAAGGATGTCGGCGACCGGGAAGATCATCTCCCCTGCCAGGTTGACATCCAGGATGGCGCCGTCGACGGCCACCTCGGCGGCCAGCGGCACGGCATCGGCAAGATTGGACGCCAGGGCGACGATTTCGCAGCCCAAATCTGACAGCGCCATTTCCAGTGCCATCGCCAGCATGGCGTCATCCTCGACGATCAGCACGCGGACGCCTTCCAGCTCACGTTGCTTCTCAGTCGCCATCATCCTCGTTGTGCTTCCAACCTTTCCAGCGGCAAGTCCATCAGGCAGCGGATTCCCTCGGGCCGGAAATCCAATTCTACTCGCCCGCCCAGCTGGTGGGCGAGGCCGCGTTCAAGCAAGGACACCCCGAACCCGCGGCGCCGCGGCACCTGGACGGGCGGACCGCCCTGTTCCCGCCAGTGCAGACGAAGGCGAGAACCGGAGCTCCGGTTCCAGTCGACATCGATCCGTCCGCGGGGTTGCGAAAAGGCGCCGTACTTGGCGGAGTTGCTGGCCAGTTCGTGGAACGCCATGCCGAGTGTCACGGCGGAATTCGGCGTCAGCAGTACCTCATCCCCAGCCATCACGAAGCGGGGCGTTTCCGCCCCGGCGTAGGGTGCCAGTTCAGCGCCCAGCACCTTGGCGAGGTCCGCGCCGCTCCAGGCGGTGAGGTTGAGGAGGTTGTGCGTCTGCGACAAATTATGCAGGCGGGCCTCGAATTGCTGACAGAAGGCCTGGGGCGACTCGGCAGTTCGCAAGGTCTGCGCGGCGATGGCCTGGGCAAGAGCCAGGGTGTTCTTGACCCGGTGGTTCAACTCGTCAACCAGCAGCTTCTGGCGTTCCTCCGCCTGGACGCGTTCGGTGATGTCCTCGTTGACGCCGACGAAATGGGAAATGGCTCCGGCTTCGTCGCGCAGGGGCGTGATGGAAAGACGGGTCCAGAACAGTGTGCCGTCCTTGCGCCGATTGAGCAGGTTGCCTCGCCATGGCTGGCCGGCGTTCAACTGCGTCCATATTTCCGCATAGGTCTCTGGGGGCGTGGCTCCCGAGCGAAACACGCGCGGCGTGGCACCCACCAGTTCCCCAGCGGAGAAACCGGTCATGGCGCACATGGCCGGGTTGACGAATTCGATGACCTCGGCGAGGTCGCAGATGACCAGGCCGGTCGTGGTTTGCTCGATGGCAAGCATCAGCTTCTGCAGGTCAGCCGTGTTCCGCCGCAGTGCCGGGTAATAGTTCTTGTGGACCGAGCGCTCGCCCAGACCGATGATGCGGTTGCGGGCAGCCTCCCAATCCGAATGGTCCTCAGAGGGCTTCACTGTAAATGGCCTCGACATCCGCCGCGCTGGCGCGGCGGGGATTGGTGTAGATGCAAGCATCGCGGACGGCCTGGTCGGCCAGCGTTTTCAGCGTATCCGGGGTCAAGCCGCGAGCCCGCAATCCGTCGTGGATTCCCGCACCCTGCCGCAGCGACCGCAGGTCGGCCATGATCAGCCGCTTGCATTCGGAATCGGTGCGCCCCCGCAGGTCCAGGCCCAGGGCCTCGCCCACATGGCGATAGCGCTCGACCGAGGATTGGAAATTGAAATCGACCACGAATTCCAGCAGCAGCGCGTTGTTCTCGCCGTGGGGCAGATCCAGATAGCCGCCGGCGCTGTGCGCCATCGCATGGACCGCACCCAGACTCGCATTGGAGAACGCCATGCCCGCCTGCAGGCTGGACAGCATCATGTGTTCGCGGGCTGCCGCATTATTCGGATCGGCGACGGCGTCCAGCAGGTGGGAGCGGATGCCGCGAATGGCGGCCAGCGCGTGGACGTCCACGACCGGCGAGCTGGCGGTGGACACATAGGCTTCAATGGCATGGGTCAGGGCGTCGACGCCCGTGCAGGCGGTCAGATAGGGATCCATCGTCACCGTGGTTTCGGGATCGACCAGGGCCACGTCGGGAACCGCCGTCTTGCTGATGATCGCGATCTTCCGGCGGGCTTCCGTGTCCGCGATGATGGCGAATTGGGAAATGTCGGCCGACGTCCCCGCGGTAGTGGGGATGCATATCAACGGCGGTCCGGGGACGGGAATCTGATCGACGCCCTCGTAATCAAGGATGTTGCCGCCGTTGGCGACGACGATGCCGATGCCTTTGGCGCAATCGATCACACTGCCGCCGCCCACCGCGGCGATCAGATCACAGGCGCCGTGCCGATATGCTTCGACCCCCGCCATCACCTCGCTGTCCTTCGGGTTGGGCGTCAGGTCGCTGAAGACGGTGGAACGGATGCCCGCTTGGTCGAGATTGTCCAGCACTTCGGCCAGCCATCCGGCGGCCGTCACGCCGGGGTCGCTGACCACCAGCACCCGCCGCGCGTTCAGATTGCGCGCATAAAAACCGACACGATGCCGCGCGCCGACGCCGAAGATGAACTCCGGCGCGACGAATTTCCGCAGCTCGAACAACGCCATCGGGAGGCTCCGCAGGACAAATCCTAAACGGGCATCCTAATCGGGACGCAGATCTGGCGGCAGCCGCTCATGCTGGGGTGATCCCTGTTTGCGCGGCTCTGGCCCTTAATCGATGGGAAAATGGCGTCCCGGAAGGGATTCGAACCCCTGACCTACGGTTTAGGAAACCGTTGCTCTATCCTGCTGAGCTACCGGGACGCAAAGGCCCGTGGGGGCCTGAATTGGGCGGTTATAGCATTGCTGGGCGGGCGGGACAAACCCCCGAGACGGGGGAGGGTGTTCGCCATTTTGTCGCTTGCTTGACGGGCGGGCTTCCGTCATGGTCCGCACCCCCGAACCCGACCCCATCACGCCATTGTCAGGGAGGACAAGGATGAGCGGTTTTCGCACCCATGACGGCCAGCACTCCGACCGCATGCCCATCAAGCGTTCGGTCGACGAGAAGAAGCGGCTGCTGGTGCAGTTGAAGGAGCAGCAGGCTCAGCTGAAGCCGTGGGTGGCCGAGGCGGTGAAGACCTCGCTGGCCAAGCGCATCGCCGACCTGGAGGCCGAGCTGCGCGCCGCGGCGCCTCGCCGCTGATTACTAGGATGCAGCCTGCCGTGGCGCTTTCCCGCCGCCAGGCATTTACGGCTATGATGGCGGCGCCATGGCCGCCCTCTGTCGAGATTGCTGCATCCCGTTCCGGTCCGGAGCCGACTGCCCGCGTTGCGGTTCGACGCGGGTGGTCGAGCATCCTGAACTGCTCGACCTTGCCATCGCCCATATTGATTGCGACGCCTTCTACGCCTCGGTGGAGAAGCGCGACAACCCGGCGCTGGCCGACAAGCCGGTGATCGTCGGCCATCCCGGCGGGCGCGGCGTTGTCACCACCGCCTGCTATGTGGCACGCAAATTCGGCCCGCGTTCGGCCATGCCCATGTTCAAGGCGCTGGAGATGTGCCCCCACGCGGTGGTGATCCCGCCCGACATGGCCAAGTACCGTCGGGTTTCCCACGACATCCGTGAGCTGTTCCACAAGGCGAGCC
>DATJKV010000339.1:0-1971 GCA_035491155.1 Magnetospirillum sp.
GCCCCTATTTCCACGCATTCGACAAAGTGTCGGTGGCGGTGTTCTCGGTGGAGTACCTGCTGCGCCTGTGGACCGCCGTCGAACTCGAGGACAGCCGCTTCCGTCATCCGCTGTGGGGGCGGCTACGCTGGGCGGTCTCGCCCATGGCCATCATCGACCTGCTGTCGGTGTTGCCGTTTTACCTGGGCATGTTCGTCGAGGTCGACCTGCGTGCCATCCGCGTGCTTCGCGTGCTTCGCGTGTTCAAGCTGGGCCGCTACTCCATGGCCATGAACGTGATGAGCGCGGTGGCCCGCCAAGAGGCCCGTGCCATCGGCGCCGTCCTGTTCGTGCTGATGGTGGTGCTGATCTTCACGTCCAGCCTGATGTACCTGTTCGAGCACCGGGCCCAGCCGCACGTGTTCCAAGACATTCCCACCTCCATGTGGTGGGCGGTGGTGACGCTGACCACCCTGGGCTACGGCGATATGGTGCCGATCACGTCCCTGGGCCGCCTCCTGGGCGGCCTCACCGCCGTCCTGGGCGTGGGCATGATCGCGTTGCCGGCCGGTGTGCTCGCCTCGGGTTTCTCCGAGCAAATGCGCATCCGCCGCGAGGAATACCGCGAGGCGGTCGAGCGTGTGCTGGAGGACGGCACCATGACCCGCCACGAACGTCGCCTGTTGGAGGAAACCCGCCTGCGACTGGGCTTGTCCGAGGAAGAGGCGGCGCTGGTGCTGGAACAGGCGGTGAAGCACCCGCACGCCTGCCCCCATTGCGGCGGCCTGCTGAACCCGCCGGTGGGCAAGACGGGGGAGTAGGGGCTCAGCCCCCGAAGCCGGCCCGCACCAGCAGCTGGTGGAAGTCGCGCAGGGTTTTTTGCGCCTTGGCGGGATCGGCGATGCCGTCGACGAAATGGGCGTCGAAATGGGGCGAGCGCAGAAGGCCCAGGATGCGCTGGCGCGCGCGGGTCATGGCGCGGCCCTCGGGCAGGACGCCGGCGGCGCAGAACTGAACCAGGCGAGTGGCGCGATCGCGCAAGGAGCTCTCGTGGTGGTCCAGCTTCTCGATGATCTGCTCGTCGATCAGGTACTTTTCCAGGATGCCGTCGATGTGGTCGGCCAAGCGCTGGCGCATGGCCTCGGGGAAGGGCGAGGACTCCACCGCTCTGTGCGCCAGGGTGGCACGCAGCATGCGGTCCTTGGCCGATAAGGTGCGGGCGCACAATTCGGCCAGCGCCGTGGCTTCCAGCACACGTTCCACACGGCCGATGATGTCGTCGAGGTATTCCTTGGCGAAGTCGGTGCGGGCCAACTCGCACAGATAGATCAGTCCGGCAGCCTTGTCGGGCATGGCGTTGAAGGTGGCCTGGATGGCGGAGCGTTTGCCGGTGGCGCCGCCTTCCTCGACCATGCGGGTCTGGCGCCAGGTCAGTGCGTCCGCTCCCTCTGGGCCGAACAACAAACCCGTGGGGGTAATCATGCGCTCCAGCACCATGGCGTAGGCCGCCGCTTCCTTGCTGGGGTCGCTGCGGTACAGCGGGTTGGCTGATTTCAACTGGCGCATGGCGCGGTCGATCAGCATCTCCCGCGCGGTGGGCAGCTTGCCGTCCTTAAGCAACTGGTTGAGCATCTCGGCCGAGTCGCCGGCGGCGCTCTTTTCCACCTGCAGGTGGCCGTTGGCCAGGTCGAACATGTGGATGATGGCGGCGGCTAGGCTTGGCTGCCAGCCCAGGATTTCCTGCACCACGTTGGAACCGAGGACATCGGCGATGACCCCGTCCAGCAGTTCCAGCGCGTGGGGGTCGCCCTCCTCGACCGCCAGCTTGCACAGCCGCTCCAGCTTGCCCAACCAGTTGCGCACGTTCACCAGGTCGCGCGACAGCACCACCATGGCCAGGTAGTCGGCGTCTTCGCCGCCCAGCCTGGCCACCTGGTCGCACACGTCCTTGAAGCTGCCGGCCAGCTTGGGCAGCTTCAGCGTCTCGGCCCG
>DATJKV010000340.1:0-3669 GCA_035491155.1 Magnetospirillum sp.
CCGACATGACGACACTGGAAGAGCAAGCCCTGCTGAACCGCCCCGAGCTGCGCGAGGAAAGCCTGCAGCACCGCATCGCCGCCGACGAGGTGCGCAAGTCCATCGCGCGCATGTTCCCCGGCCTGGAGTTCAACGCCAGCCTCAACCACACCAGCAACAGCTACACTCTGCACAGCAAGTGGGCGGAAGCCGGCCTGAAGCTGTCGTGGAACCTAGTCAACCTGCTGTCGGGCTGGGACGACATCGACCACGCCGAACTCCAGGAGAAGCTGGCCGACGTGCGCGGCCAGACCATGGGCATGGCGGTGCTGACCCAGGTGAATCTGGCCTTCCTCGACTACCGCGAGGCCGAGGACGCCTACCGTACCGCCTCGAAAATCCTCACCGTCAACGAACGCATCGAGCAGCACCGCCAGCGCGAGGCCGCCGCCCAGAATCTGGGCGATCTGGAGCTGATCCAGAACCAGCTGAACAGCCTGCTGTCCCAGATGAAGAAGGACGAGCAGTACGCCCAGTTGCAGAACGCGCTGGGCCGCCTTGTCATGTCGGTGGGCGCCGAGTCCTTGGGCAACATCGACGAGCGCCTGGACATCCCCGCCTTGGCGACAAAACTTCAGGCCAACGAGAAGGAATGGCTGCAGGGCGCCTGGTTCCAGCGCTCGGCCAAGCCCACCGCGGCGGCGCCCGCCGAGCCGGCCGCCCCGACGTCCTGACGCCATGCGCCGCCTATCCGCCGTTCTGGCAATCATCGCCATGACCGCCCCGGCCGCCCTTGTGGCGGCCGAGGGCGGCCCGTCCGCGCAAGGAGTGCTGAAAGGCGCCGAGGAGGCCCAATTGTCCTCGGAGATGCCTGGACGCATTGCCCGTATCGCCGAGGAGGGCGAGACCTTCCACAAGGGCGACACCCTGGTAGAATTCGCCTGCGACATGCTGCGGGCTGAAGAAGACATGGCTCGCGCCGCCGAGCAGGGCGCCCGCGCCCAGGTGGAGAACCAGCGTCGCCTGGAGGCCGTGAAGTCGGCCGGCACCCTGGATGTCGCCATGGCGGAGGCGCGGCTGACCGAGGCCCAGGCCCGCACCCGCGGCGCCGCCGCCAAGGGAAGGCTGTGCCGGGTGGTAGCGCCCTATGACGGCGTCGTCCTCAAGCGTGACGCCAAGCCGCACGAAAGCGTCAACCTGATGGCGCCGCTGCTGAAGGTGGCCCGGCGCGGCACCCTGGAGATCACCATCATCGCCCCGGCAACCTGGTTGCCCCAGTTGAAACCCGGCCTGGGGTTCACCTTCGCCGGCGCCACCGGCCAGAAGGCCGATGGCAAGCTGACCCGCATCGGCGCGGCGGTGGATCCGGCCAGCCAGACCCTGGAGCTGCGCGGCGAGGTTTCCGGCGAGCCGGCTGCCGGCCTGAAGCCCGGCATGGCCGGCAACGTCGTCTTCCGCGCGCAATGACCAATATCGCCGCCCAGCCCGACCCGCGCCTGCTGAAGCTGTCTTCGGCGCTCCTGCTGGAACAGTCGTTGCGCGCCAAGACCCGGCTGGGCGAACTGGGCCGCGGCCTGGTCGACGACACCGCCCAGATTCACGGCCATGACCTGGCATTCCTGCTGGTGGCGCGGGCGGGGACCTACCGGCTGGCCGCCGCAACCGCCGTGGCCGATCCCGACCGCACCGGCCCGTTGGGCCAATGGCTGGAAAAACGGATCGCCACCCTTCAGCCGGTGAGCCGGAAGGCGGCGCCCCATGTGGCCGAGCTGGAGCCGCCGGCCGAGGACTGGGCTGCGGGCCTGCCCCGCCACTGCCTGCTGCTGCCGTTGCCCCGGCCGGGGGGGCACGGCAATGCCGGCGTCCTGCTGCTGTTGCGCGCCCAGCCCTGGCAGGATTCCGAGCGGCTTCTGGCCGAGCCGCTGGCCGATTGCTACGGCCATGCCCTGTGGATGTTGCGCCACCGCCTTCCCGATCTCACGCTGGACCGCCGTCGGGCCGCCGCCATCGTCGCCACGGTGCTGCTGCTGGCCCTGCTGCCGGTGCGGCTGGATACCCTGGCGCCGGCCGAAATCGCAGCGGTGGACGCCATTCCCATCACCGCCCCGTTCGACGGCATTGTCGCCGACATCCCCGTGCGCCCCTATCAGACGGTGCACGAGGGCGATACGTTGGTGGTGTTCGACCCCCAGGAACTCGCCATGAAACGTGATGTGGCGTTGCGCTCTCTGGATGTGGCCGAAGCCGAACTGAACTCGCTGCGCAACCAGGCTTTCCTCGACATGGACAGCAAGGCCAAGCTGGCGGTGGCCGAGCAGAAAGTGGCCCTGGAACGCGAGAATGCGGCCTATAGCCAGGAACGCTTCGAGCGTCACCGCCTAACCGCCTCCGTCGACGGCGTGGTGGTCTATGATGATCGCTTCAATTGGAAGGGCAAACCGGTGCAGACCGGCCAGGCGGTGATGACCCTGGCCAAGCCCGAACACCAGGAGCTTCACATTGATTTGCCGGTATCCGGCCTGATCCCCACCCACGATGGGGCCGAGGTCAAGCTGTTCCTGGACATGGACCCGTCCACCGCCATCGCGGCCAAGCTGCACCGCCTGGGCATCGAGGCCCGCCCCAGCCCGGCCGGCGGGCTCGCCTATCGCTACGTGGCGACTATGGAAGACGGACACGGCGCGTCGCTGCAGCTGGGCGCGCGCGGAACCGCCAAGATCTACGGCGAGCGCGTAACCCTGGCCTATTACCTCTTCCGCCGGCCGCTGGCGGCCTTGCGCCAGTTCCTGGGCGTGTAGATGGCCGTTACCCTGCCGCCGGTCCGCTCGGAACTGCGGCTGCTGGGGCGCCGCCACGACGTCTCGGGCGCCGAGGTGTGCGTGGTCTACGACCCCGTGCGCCACCGCTTCTTCGAGGTCGCGCCGCTGGCGCTGGAGATGCTCGCCCATTGGCATCTGGGCAGCGCTGACCGCGTGGTCGCGGCCATGGCTGCGCAGGGCAAGCCGGTGAACGAAGACGACGTGGGTGACCTGGCCCAGTTCCTGCTGCAGGCAGGCTTGGCGCGCAGGGCCCTGCCCACCCACCGCCCAGGCTGGTTCGCACGCATCGAGCACGCCATCGGCAAAGCGTTCTTCTTCCGCATTCCATTGCTGCGCCCCGACCGCGCGCTGGTGATCCTGTGCGACGCCATGGTGCCGCTGTTCACCCGCCCGGCCCTGATCGCCATGGCGGTACTGGCCGCCGCCGGGCTTTTCCTGGTCGGGCGGCAGTGGGACCTGTTCGTCGCCGGCTTCCACAGCGCGTTCAATACCGAAGGCCTGCTGTCCTTCACCCTGGCGGTGGTGGCGGCCAAGGCGATCCACGAGTTGGGCCATGCCCTGGCCGCCAAGCGCATGGGCTGCGCCGTGCCCGCCATGGGGGTGGCGGTGATGTTCGGCGCGCCGCTGCTTTATACCGACCTCAGCGATTCCTGGCGGCTGTCGCGCCGGCGCCAGCGCCTGCTGGTGGCCAGCGGCGGCATCCTGGCCGAGACCGCGCTGGCCGCGCTGGCCACCTGGGGATGGCTGGTCCTGCCCGAAGGGCCGTCGCGGGGCGCCTGCTTCTTCCTGATGACGGCGGCCTGGGCGGCAACGCTGGCGCTGAACCTCAATCCGTTCATGCGCTTCGACGGCTATTTCATGCTGTCCGACG
>DATJKV010000341.1:0-2893 GCA_035491155.1 Magnetospirillum sp.
GTGGTGCTCAACGTGGCGTTCGGCGAATCCACCATCGCGGTGGATACCCATTGCTTCCGCGTCGCCAACCGCACCGGGCTGGCCCCGGGCAAGACGCCGCTGGAGGTGGAGGAGAAGCTGATGGCGGTGACGCCCGCCCGCTGGGGGCATGACGCCCACCATTACCTGATCCTGCACGGCCGCTATGTCTGCACCGCCCGCAAGCCCAACTGCCCGGCCTGCGTGGTGCGCGAGCTGTGCGAGTTTCCGGACAAGACGCTTGCATAACCTTGGGCACCCGGAGCGAGGTGCAGCCGAGGGACTGGCCCGTTGAGGGCCCGCGAGCTTATGCGAGCGTGAGCCAAGGCCCGCGGAGGCGGGCTGTCCGGCGCCTGAGGGCGTTAATTAACTAGACGGATTGCCTTCGGTGCGGCCGACCAGTTCACCCATGCACTGGCTCTCGTTGACCGGCTGCTGGCTGCGCACCGCCACGTGGGTGACGGTCTGGCTGCCGCCCTCGTCGTAGAGGAACAGGTCGATGGTGCAGGCGCGGCTGCGGTACTGCCATATCTCGGCGGGAGCGTCGCGGCGGGTGAACATGGGCTTGCCCAGCACGGCGCGCACCTGGGTGGGGGACAGGCCCTTCAGGCGGCTGGGTTCCGCCTCGCCGCCGGGCAGGCTGGCCGTCTGGCCGCCGTGGGACGCATCGGTTCCGAACCGATCGCCGCCGCCCAAGCTCGCCAGGCCGGTTCGTTGCGGGGCGCCGCCGCAGGCGACAAGAAAGGCCAACGGCGCAAGGGCAGCGAAACGAACGAGGCGCATGGGAGACGTCCGGGGCGGGAAATACCCCTAAGTTATAGCAGGTCTGTTTGGCACCGCAACGACTGGAATACGTGAACCATGAAAGCGGCGGCAATTACCGGGGCGATCAGGTTCAACAGCGGGATCGCGAACAGGATGGCGATGATTGCGCCGGCCAGCCACACCTGGCCCAGATGGTTGCGGAAGGCCAGCCGCATGGGCTTTGGCGCCATGCGTCGCGCTGCCACGAGTTCGAAATATTCCCGCCCCAGAAGATAGCCGTTCACCACCACCATCAGCGCCACCGCCAGCCCGGTTGCCAGCAGCACCAGGTACAGCGGCAGCGCCAGCAGGTTGACGCCCAGGCTGACCAACAGGAAGCGGACCGTTCCGCTCATGATCTCGGTCCAGCCTTGCGGGCGCGGCCAGTTGAGCTGGGGATAGTGGCGGGCCTCCACCGCATCGGCGACGCTTTCCAGCATGGCGCTCATGATGGTGGTGACCAGCGCCGGGAACACCAGAATGGGCAGCACGGCGGCGGCCAGCCCCAAGGCGATGCCGGTGCCGGTGTCGGCCCAGTGCTGGGAAAAGAAGTGCACGTGCGGCAGGATCAGCCACACCGCCACCACCAAAGCGAGGTAGCAGGCGACAGCGCCCAGCACGCCCAGGCGGATGACCCGGTGCAACGCGGGGTCGCCCAGTTGGGCGAAGGCCTTGTACAAAGCGGCAAGCATGGCGCCATTCAATCATGCGTTCCTTGCCCGCGCCAAGCGGGCGTTCGGTGACGTTCCGATGGCACAAGGCTTTTTTGATTGTTCCAGACGGCGCTGCCGTTATACTGCGCCGCCAAATGGCCGCCCGCCGCCCACTCGGCCGCCGGCTTGCGCGCGAGATCAATACAAGAGACCAAACATTATGGTGGATACCCGGTATCACGTCGCCGGCATCGGCAACGCGATCGTGGACGTGCTGGTCCATGCCGATGACGCCCTGCTGGAGCAGCTGAAGCTGACCAAGGGCGTGATGACCCTGATCGACGCCGAGCAGGCCGAATCCATCTACGCCCAGCTGCCCCCCGGTATCGAGTGCTCGGGCGGCTCGGCCGCCAACACCATCGTCGGCGTCGCCTCGCTGGGCGGCCGCGCCGCCTATATGGGCAAGGTGAAGGACGACCAGCTGGGCCAGGTCTTCGGTCACGACATCCGCCAAGCCGGCGTGGCCTTCCCCACCGCCGCCGCCGCCGTCGGCCCGTCCACCGCCCGCTGCTTCGTGCTGGTCACCCCCGACGCCCAGCGCACCATGCTGACCTATCTGGGCGCATGCATCGAGCTGACCCCCGACGACGTGGACGAGGCGGTCATCGCCAATTCCGAGGTGACCTACCTGGAAGGCTATCTGTACGACCCGCCGCTGGCTAAGCGCGCCTTCCTCACCGCCGCCGACGTGGCCCACAAGGCCGGACGCCTGGTATCGTTGTCGCTGTCCGATCCCTTCTGCGTCGACCGCCATCGCGCCGCCTTCCATGACCTGGTCAGCGGCCATGTGGACATCCTGTTCGCCAACGAGGCCGAGATCACCTCGCTGTACCAGACCACCGATTTCGACGAGGCCGTCCGCAACGTGCGCGGCCACGCCCAGGTGGCGGCCATCACCCGCGGCGCCAAGGGCTCGGTGGTGGTGACCAGCGACGACGTCCACGTGGTGGCGGCCCAGGCCGGTGTGCAGGTGGTGGATACCACCGGCGCCGGCGATCTTTACGCCGCCGGTTTCCTCTACGGCTTTACACAAGGCCGCGACCTCTCCACTTGTGCCTTGTTGGGCGGCCTGGCCGCCGGCGAGGTCATCTCGCATGTGGGTGCCCGCCCCGAGCGCCCGCTGGCCCAGCTGGCCACGGAAAAGCTCGGCCTCATCTTCTCCGGTTCGATTTCGTAACGAAAGTCCCATGGAACTCAGAAACATCGCCATCATCGCCCACGTCGACCACGGCAAAACTACGCTGGTCGACGCCATGCTCAAGCAGTCCGGCACCTTCCGCGAAAACCAGCAGGTCGCCGAACGCGTGATGGACTCCAATGATCTGGAGAAAGAGCGCGGCATCACCATTCTGGCCAAG
>DATJKV010000342.1:0-5341 GCA_035491155.1 Magnetospirillum sp.
CACCGATGAGTTGGCGAATTCGTACGGCATCCCGAAAGAGCTGCTTGAAGAAGTGGATTACGTCTGCGGCGACTCGAAACTTTCGAGCAAAATTCCGCCTGAAATAAAATTCGACCTTGTCGTTTCCAGTCATAACATTGAGCATCAACCTGATCTTGTCTCGCATCTCCGCTCGATCGGCGACATTCTCAACGATGACGGCCTTGTTATCTATGGAATACCTGACAAGAGAGCAACTTTTGACGTTTATAGACCACACACCGTTACCAGCGACACACTATTAGCCTTCTTAGACGGGAGGACGACCATCTCCCCGAAATCTTTCTTTGACGAGCTTTCAAAGAGAACAGCAGACAGGCCTGCCCCCGTAGATATCAATGATAAATCAATGGCATTCACTGGAGACACAATTCGCGCATACGAAGAGTTAGTTAAATATCTTAACGGAGATAAGATTGAACATCTGGCAGCCCACTGCTGGACATTCACTCCATCGTCATTCAAAATAATATTAATGGAATTATATATGATTGGCTTAACGAAATTAATGCCAATCTGGATGTCCCCTCGCCTAGGCAACACCTTTCTCTGCTTTTCTGAAAAGAGAAAAAGGACGTTCTCCGAACTCAGTACGTCTGAGGCGCAACTACATAAAGATACGCTTCTTGAAAGCTATCGGAGCATGACTTTCTCAGGCGAATGAGATCATGCCTGGCCAGCGGGTGAACGCGCCGGACACTTAATGCCCGCGCACCTGAAGATGAACCACCGGCCAGGAAACGGATGCTTCCTGGCAGAATCCTTGATGCCGCATGGGCCCCGATGCCCTAGCCAATAAGGGATGCGGCAGGCTCGCCCAGCCAGCGCGCATTAGCCCGAGCGCGTGCTTCGCAGCCTAATTGGGCAGATCAGACTCACCCCCAAAGAAGGCCGATTGTGCGTCGCCCGGCCGGTGAATTGGCCGGGTTTCTGAGGCACCGCGCGACGCAATCTGCATTTGCACGAATTTTAATCAGCGCCGAACACGTTGCCCTATAATTAATCATCGCACCCGCTGCGCCGCACAAATTTTTATAGGATATCCAACATCCCCCTTTTGGCACGCGGCGTGCAAATCCTCTCCTGCATGAAGAGTTGCGTGAGGTACTAGATGAGCCTCCGCGTGATCGTGGTGGATGACGAGCGCGACCGGGCCCTGACGGTCAGGCGAGCCTTGGAAGCGAACGGCTTTACCGTCGTGGCGGTCTTCGGCACCGGCGCCGGGCTGCACACCAAGGTCGAGGAACTGGCGGCCGACGTGATCATCGTCGACATCGACAGCCCCGACCGGGACACGCTGGAGGACATGCGGCGCGTCAGTTTCGAGCAGCGTCGTCCGGTGGTGATGTTCGCCCAGGACGGCAAGCCCGAAACCATCCGCGCGGCGGTGCAGGCGGGTGTTGCCGCCTATGTGGTCGACGGCCTCAAGCCCGACCGCGTCCGCCCCGTGGTCGACGTCGCCATCGAGCACTTCGCGCAGTTCCACGAGTTGCGGTCCGAGCTGGACAAGGCACGGGCTACGCTAGCCGAGCGCAAACTGATCGAGAAAGCCAAGGGCATCTTGATGAAGCGGCGCAAGGTGGATGAGGACGAGGCCTACCGGCTGATGCGCCGGATGGCGATGGATCAGAAGGCAAGGCTGATCGACATCGCCAACAAGATCATCGAGGCGGCCGAACTGCTCGGCTAGTCCTCCTGAAAATAACCCCCGGCTCAACGGCGAGGCGGGAGATGCACAGAAGACCGGCACGGGCGGCGAGGCCCGCTGCCGGGCCAGGAACAAAGGCGTTCCGCACGATTTGAAGCGCTCTCGGTCGAGAGCGCGCGGGTCGGCGGAACGCCTTTTTTGTTTTCAACGTCCGACTGAAACGAGGGGTTTGACGATGACCGATACCATCTCCCGCCGCACGCTGCTGAAGGCCTCGGCCACCGCCGCGATCCTGTCCGCCGCCCGCGCCGCGCTGCCCGGTGGCGCCTGGGCCGCCACCTCCGACGCCCCCGAGGTCAAGGGCGCCACCTTTGGCTTCATCGCCCTGACAGACGCGGCGCCGCTGATCGTCGCCAAGGAAAAGGGGCTGTTCGCCAAGTACGGCCTGCCCGACGTGGTGGTGGCCAAGCAGGCCAGCTGGGGCACGACGCGAGATAATTTGGAACTGGGCTCAAGCGGCGGCGGCATCGACGGCGCCCATATCCTGACCCCCATGCCCTACCTGATGGCCTCGGGCCGTATCACCAAGAACAGCACCAAAGTGGGCATGAACATCCTCGCCCGGCTGAACGTCAACGGCCAGGCCATATCGGTGTCCAATGCCTACAAGGACCTGAAGATCGGTGCGGAAGCCAAGGCGCTGGCCGGCGCGTTCGCCAAGGCCAAGGCCGGCGGCAAGGAGATCAAGGTGGCCATGACCTTCCCCGGCGGCACCCACGACATGTGGCTGCGCTACTGGCTGGCCGCCAACGGCATCGACCCCGACAAGGACGTCAGCACCATCGTGGTGCCGCCGCCCCAGATGGTGGCGAACATGAAGGTCGACACCATGGAGGCCTTCTGCGTCGGTGAGCCGTGGAACGCCCAGTTGGTGCACCAGAAGCTGGGCTTCACCGCCATGACCACCGGCGAGCTGTGGCTGAACCATCCCGAGAAGTCGCTCGCCATGCGTTCGGACTGGGTGGAGAAGAACCCCAAGGCGGCCAAAGCGGTGACCATGGCGGTGATGGAGGCCCAGGCCTGGTGCGACGCCAATCTGGCCGAGATGTGCCAGATCATCGCCGGGCGCGAATACCTGAAGGTGCCGGTGGACGACATCGCCGAGCGCAGTCTCGGCACCATCGATTACGGCGACGGCCGCAATGTAGAGCGTGCCCCCTTCGGCATGAAGTTCTGGCAGGACCACGCCTCCTACCCGTTCCAAAGCCACGAGCTGTGGTTCCTGACCGAGAACCAGCGCTGGGGCTATCAGCCCATGAGTCTGGACACCAAGGCGCTGATCAAGGCGGTCAATCGCGAGGATATCTGGCGCGACGCGGCCAAAGGCCTGGGCATCACCAACGTGCCCGCCTCCACCTCGCGCGGCCCCGAGAAGTTCTTCGACGGCAAGGTCTTCGACCCGGCCAATCCGACGGCGTACCTGGCCAGCCAGACTATCAAGCGGGCCACGGCGTGAGGGAGGGAGCCATGACATTGGTAAGCAAAGTGACCGAGGTGGTCGCCGCCCCCGGCTCAAAGCCCGAGTCGCCCAAGCCCGCCCAAGCCCCCGCCCGCTCCGTGGGCAAGGCCTTGCGCGAGGTCGCCGCCACCGTGGTGCCGCCGCTGGTGGGCCTGGCCGTGCTGCTGGGCTTGTGGGAGCTGGCCTGCGCCCAGCCCGGCGCCATGCTGCCCGGGCCCAGCAAGGTCCTGAAGGACACCTGGGAGCTAATCGCCCATCCCTTCTTCGACCATGGCGGCACCGACAAGGGCCTGTTCTGGCACCTGGCGGCGTCGCTGAAGCGCGTCGCCATGGGCTTCTCCATCTCGGCCAGCGTCGGCATTCTGCTGGGTGTCGTCATCGGCCAGAGCCGGCTGGCTTACCGGGCGCTCGACCCCATCTTCCAGGTGCTACGCACGGTGCCGCCGCTGGCCTGGCTGCCCATCTCGCTGGCGGCGTTCAAGGCCGCCGATCCCTCGGCCATCTTCGTGATTTTCATCACCTCGGTGTGGCCGATCATCCTCAACACCGCCGTCGGCGTGCGCAACATCCCGCAGGATTACCGCAACGTCGCCGCCGTGCTGCGGCTGTCGCCCATCGAGTTCTTCGCCAAGATCGTCATCCCCGCTACCGTGCCCTACATCTTCACCGGCCTGAAGATCGGCATCGGCCTGTCGTGGCTGGCCATCGTCGCGGCGGAAATGCTGATCGGCGGCGTCGGCATCGGCTTCTTCATCTGGGACGCCTGGAACAGCTCGCTGATGAGCGAGATCATCCTGGCGCTGGTCTATGTGGGCCTGGTCGGCTTCATGCTCGACCGCCTCATCACCTTCATCGGCAAGAAGGTGGCGGGGTGACGGCCATGGAAAAGACCAAACTCAAGCTGGGCATCGTCCCGCTGACCGATTGCGCCCCCATCGTGGTCGCCAAGGAGCGCGGTTTTTTCGCCGAGGCCGGCCTGGAGGTGGAGATCAGCCGCGAACCGTCCTGGGCCAATATCCGCGACAAGGTGGCGGTGGGAGCCCTGGACGGGGCGCAGATGCTGGCGACCATGCCGCTGTCGCTGACCCTGGGCCTGGGCGCCCTGAAGGAACCGGCGCTGGCGGTCATGGCGCTTAATTATGGTGGCAACACCATCACCCTGTCCGAGGGCTTGTGCCGCCGCATGGAGGCCAAGGGCGGCCTGACGGCGAAGGCGTTGAAGGCGGTGCTGGTTGAAAACCGGCTGGCGGGGCTGGAACCGCCCACCTTCGCCATGGTCTATCCCATCTCGACCCATCACCTGGAGCTGCGCGCCTGGCTGGCCGCGGGCGGCATCGACCCGGACATCGAGGTGCGCTTGGCGGTGGTGCCGCCGCCCCAGATGGTGAACCAGCTGTCGGCGGGGGCCATCGCCGGCTTCTGCGTCGGCGAGCCGTGGGGCGGTTTGGCGGCCCACATGAGCCTGGGCCGCGTGGTCGCCACCAGCAACGACATCTTCCCCGACCGGGTGGAGAAGGTGCTGGGCGTGACCCAGGCCTTCGCCGAGGCCAACCCCACCACCCTTTCCACCCTGATCGGCGCCCTGCTCAAGGCCGTCCGCTTCTGCGAGGACACCCGGGCCGAGGTGGCCCACCTGATCGCCCCCTACGTCAACGTGCCGGTGGACGTGGTGGCGCGGACGCTTGAGACCGAGGGCTTTATCCGCTTCCACGACGGCGACCGCAACCTGCCCCTGCCCGCCCACGCGCTGTGGCTGCTGGGCCAGATGCGGCGCTGGGGCCATGTGGGCGAACTGGACGACGCCGCGTTCGCCGCCAGTGTCTACCGCCCCGACCTCACCGCCAAGGCCGCCCCCCTGTTCGAGGAGATCCATCCATGAGCGCCTACCTTTCCATCGAGGACGTCGGCATCACCTTCACCACCGACAAGGGCAGCTTCCGCGCCCTGGACGGCGTCAGCCTGAAGGTGGACAAGGGCGAGTTCATCTCCATCATCGGCCATTCCGGCTGCGGCAAGTCCACTATCCTGAACATCGTCGCCGGCCTGTTGCAGGCCACCGAGGGCGGCGTACTGCTGGAGGGGCGCGAGGTCGACACCCCCGGCCCCGACCGCGCGGTGGTGTTCCAGAACCACTC
>DATJKV010000343.1:0-2248 GCA_035491155.1 Magnetospirillum sp.
ACGCGCAAGAACATCGACGAATTCACCCGCACCACGGCCGGTGCGGTCGAGAAGGTGGGCGGCGCCCAGAAGGGCAAGGCCATCATCATCATCAACCCGGCCGACCCGCCGCTGATCATGCGCGACACGGTGCATTGCCTAACCGAAGGCGAGCCCGACCAGGCGGCGATCACCCAGTCGATCCACGACATGATCCGCGAGGTGCAGAAGTACGTGCCCGGCTACAAGCTGGTCAACGGCCCGGTGTTCGACGGCAAGCGCGTCTCGGTCTTCCTCGAAGTCGAGGGCCTGGGCGACTACCTGCCCAAGTACGCCGGCAACCTGGACATCATGACTGCCGCTGCCGCGCGCACGGCCGAGATGTTCGCCGAAGAAATCCTGTCGGGCGCCCTCACGCTCGAAGCCGTCCCCGCCTGAAGGAGATAAAGACATGGACCTGAAAGGCAAGAAGATCACCCTGCACGACATGACGCTGCGCGACGGGATGCACCCCAAGCGCCACCTCATGACGCTGGAGCAGATGAAGACCATCGCCAAGGGCCTCGATGACGCGGGCATGCCGCTGATCGAAGTCACCCACGGCGACGGCCTCGGCGGCAGCTCGGTCAACTACGGTTTCCCGGCCCACAGCGACGAGGAATACCTGGGCGCGGTCATTCCGCTGATGAAGCGCACCAAGGTCTCGGCCCTGCTGCTGCCCGGCATCGGCACCGTCGACCACCTGAAGATGGCGCACGGCCTGGGCGTCAACACCATCCGCGTGGCCACCCACTGCACCGAGGCCGACGTCTCCGAGCAGCACATCGGCATGGCCCGCAAGCTGGGCATGGACACGGTGGGTTTCCTGATGATGGCCCACATGAACAGCGCCGAAGGCCTGGTCAAGCAGGCCAAGCTGATGGAAAGCTACGGCGCCAACTGCATCTACGTCACCGACTCGGCCGGCTACCTGTTGCCCGACGGCGTGACCGAGCGCCTCACGGCAGTGCGCCAGGCCTTGAAGCCGGAGACCGAACTGGGCTTCCACGGCCACCACAACCTGGCGATGGGTATTGCCAATTCGCTGGCGGCGGTGGAAGCAGGCGCCAACCGCATCGACGCCGCGTCGGCCGGGCTGGGCGCTGGCGCCGGCAACACGCCGATGGAAGTGCTGGTCGCGGTCTGCGCACGCATGGGCATCGAGACCGGCGTGGACGTGTTCAAGATCCAGGACGTGGCCGAAGACCTGGTGTTCCCCATCATGGACTTCCCGGTGCGCATCGACCGCGATGCGCTCACGCTGGGCTACGCCGGCGTGTACGGGTCCTTCCTGCTATTCGCCAAGCGCGCCGAGAAGAAGTACGGCGTGCCGGCGCGCGAGATCCTGCTGGAGATGGGCCGCCGCGGCATGGTCGGCGGGCAGGAAGACATGATCGAAGACACCGCGCTCACGCTGGCCAAGGCACGGGCCATGTCGGCCACGGCGGCCTGAGCGGAGGGCAGACATGGCAAGGTTGCAAGGCCGGGTGGCGATCGTCACCGGCGCCGGTGCGGGCATCGGCAAGGGCATCGCGCGACGGCTCGCTTCCGAGGGCGCCGCCATCCTGGCGGCGGATTTCAACGAAGAATGGGGCGCGGCCACGGTCGATGAACTGAAGCGTGATTTCGGCAGCGCTGCCGAATTCCGCCACGTCGACGTGTCCCAAAAGGCGCAGGTGCTCACCATGGTGGACGCCACGGTCGAACGCTTCGGGAAGGTCGACATCCTCGTCAACAACGCCTGGGGCCGGCGGCGCGGCAGTCACGGCTTCGGGCCCGTCGAGGCCAAGACCGACGAAGACCTGGACCATGCCTTTCGCATCGGCTACATGGCTGCCTTCTGGGCCATGCAGGCGGTATTCCCGACGATGCGCGACCAGCGGTGGGGCCGCATCATCAATCTCGCGTCGCTCAACGGCGTCAATGCCCATGCCCTGACGGTCGACTACAACTCAGCCAAGGAAGCATTGCGGGCGCTCACTCGCACCGCCGCGCGCGAATGGGCCAAGTACCAGATCTGCTGCAACGTCATCTGCCCGGGCGCGGCCACCGAAGCCTACAAGAAGTTCGCGCAGGCACAGCCTGACGTGGCGGCCGCGACGCTGAGGCAGAACCCGATGGGCCGCATGGGCGACCCCGAATTCGACATCGGCAGCGTCGCCCTCTTCCTCGCCAGCGACGATGCGCGCTACCTGACCGGCAACACCCTGTTCGCCGACGGGGGCAGCCA
>DATJKV010000344.1:0-2613 GCA_035491155.1 Magnetospirillum sp.
CGTTCTTGCGGCGCCAGTGGGCGATCAGCCCCGACACCGAGGCGCCCACGACCTGGTTGGCGCCGGTGGCCACCGCCACCGCCGGCGGGATGCCCATGAACATCAGAAACGGTGTCAGCAGGAAGCCGCCGCCGACGCCGAACAATCCCGACAGGAAGCCCACGCCGCCACCGAGCACCAGCAGGGCATAGACGTCCACCGACAATCCGGCGATGGGCAGGTAAATGGTCACGGCGATCCCTTGCGGCTCGACATGGCGGGGACGTTAACAAACCTGCCGCCATCCGTCGATGTGCAACACGTCCATCAAGGCGGGTGGCATCCAGGAAGGTGGGGAGGGGTTGATCCTGTCACCGCACCCGCCATGTGGGGATGGGTCCGACCCGCCTCGTGGATGGTTTTCCCATGCGTGCTCTGGTTCTCGCTGCCGTCCTGCTTCCCGTCGCCGCCCTGGCCCAGCAGCCGCCCTTAGACCTGCCCATCGACGCCGCTCAAATCGCGCCGGGCGAGTTGGGCAATCCTTCACTCGGCGGGCGCATGGACACCAATGATCCACCCGCGTTCATCCCCACGCCGCCGCCGCGTGCCGATTACTTCAACGACCAGGAGGCGGAGGCGTTGCGCCGCCGCTTGGTAGGAATTCCGGTGGCGGCGGCGGGCAGTGGCCGCATCGGCGAGATCAGCAGCGTGGGATTCGGCCCCGACGGACGGGTGGGCGGCATCACCGTTACCCTTGACGGGCCCGGCCACCCGCATCTGCCGGTATCGTGGACGGTAGTGCAGCCGCAACTGAACAACCCCACCATCATCGTGCCGTGGGACATGTCCACGCTGCGTTGGCTGTCCGCCCAGCGCGAGGGCAGCGCGACCCGGTGAGGGCAAACCTCACGTTAATCGCGGAAATAGGGCGAATTCTCATAGGGTTCCACCGCCCGCAGATCGGCGGGCGTGGGCGGCGGATCGGGACGCTGCAGCACCGGATCATCAAGTGCCTGCTGGTACGGGCTGGTGCATCCCGCCACTCCGGCCGCCAGCGCCAGCCAGAACAACGTCAGTGCCCCACGCGCCCTCATTCGGGCAGCCATACGGACCGCGACGTCAAGTCGAGGTCGTAGATGCCGCCGTCGTAGAAACCGTCTCGCCAAGCCTCCCCGCCGGCGCCGGGCGGCGGCAGATCGTAGGCGGAACCCGGATCGTGCTGGCGGCTGTGGTAGCCGGCACAGCCCGTGACCGAGGCCAGCACCGCAATGATCAGGACTAGACGCATGGCGTGCCCTCCTGTATGCCCTCGACATGGGCACGGTGCCGCCGCGGTTTCAACCGCCCACAGTGGATAGGCCGGCGCGATTTTGCGCCAAATTCGTCGCAGGGGTTGGCTAAAGTCGGTTGTTCGGCTAACTTTCGGACGGTGTCAGGCTCCTGTAAGGTTAGCGCGGCATCTCTACGCTACCTTGGCCCGTCTAATTTCAGGTGTCTCCACCGATATGTCTCCCCGCATCATCTGCGATTTCGACGGAACGATCGCGCTCGACGACGTCACCGACATCCTGCTTGAACGCTTTGCCGATCCCGAATGGCGCACCGTGGAAACGGCCTGGAAGTCCGGCGAGATCAGTTCGCGCGAGTGCATGCTGCGCCAAGTCCATATGCTGAAGGCGCCCATCGAGGACATCGACCGCTGCCTCGATCAGGTGGCCATCGACCCCGGCTTCCCCGCTTTCGTCGCCCTGGCGCGGCGCAAGGGGGTCGAGCTGCTGGTGGTGAGCGATGGCCTTGATTACGCCATCCGCCGCATTCTCGGCCGCTTTGGCCTGGGCGACCTGCCGATCTACGCCAACCGGTTGGAGATGATCGGCGCCGACCGCTACCGGCTGTCCTTCCCCCACGCCAGCGACGGCTGCGCCAAGGGCTCGGGCACCTGCAAGTGCCGCATCGCCACCGACGGCGACGCACCCCGTCTCCGTATCCTGATCGGTGACGGCGCCTCGGATTTCTGCGCCGCCACCTCGGTTCACGTAGCCTTTGCCAAGGACAAGCTGCTGGCTCATTGCCGCGAGCGCAATCTGCCTCACGTCGCCTTCGCCGACTTCGCCCAGGCGGCCCAGCTTCTGCGTGACCTTCTGCGCCGCGAACCGGCGTATATTGCCCATACCCTGGAGTTGGAAACTGAATGACCGAGCGTGATCTTCTGCGCGACGAAGCGCGGTATTGCTCCTTTGGCGACACTGTCCATTACATCGATCCGCCCAAGATCTTCGCCCGTTGCGAGGGGTCGTATCTGTACGACACCGAGAACAAGCCGTATCTGGACCTCCAGATGTGGTACTCCGCCTGCAACTTCGGTTACGCCAACCCGCGCCTGAACGAGGCGCTGAAGCGCCAGATCGACACGCTGCCCCAGCTCGCCTGCCAGTACCTGCACAAGGAAAAGATCGAGCTGGCCAGGACCATCGCCGAGCGTGTCAACGCCACCTGGGGCATGGAAGGCCGCGTCCACTTCAACGTGGGCGGCTCGCAGTCCATCGAGGACTCGCTCAAGCTGGTGCGCAACGCCTGCGGCGGCAAGAGCCTGATGTTCGCCTTCGAGGGCGGCTATCACGGTCGCTCCATCGG
>DATJKV010000345.1:0-2264 GCA_035491155.1 Magnetospirillum sp.
TGACCGGCGGCATGGCCACCATCGCCGGCACCGTGCTGGTGCTGTACGCCACCTTCCTGTCGGGCATCATTCCCGACCCGGTGGGCCACCTGCTCACCGCCACCCTGGTCAGTGTGCCGGCGGCGGTGATGGTCGCCAAAATGATGGTGCCCGACGATGCCCGCACCGGCGGCCACCAGACGGTGCACACGGCCTATGGCGGCAGCATGGACGCGGTGGTGCGCGGCACCATGGACGGCCTCCATCTGCTGGGCGCCATCATCGCCATGCTGATCGTGCTGGTCGCCCTGGTCCATCTGGCCAATGGCGGCTTGTCGCTGTTGCCCGACGTGGCGGGGGCGCCGGTGACGCTCCAGCGGATCATGGGCATCCTGCTGGCTCCGGTGGCCTGGGCCATGGGCATCCCGGCCGAGGAAATGGCGGCGGCCGGTGCATTGATGGGCACCAAAACGGTGCTGAACGAGTTGTTGGCCTATCTGGAGCTGGCCCGGCTGCCCGAGGGCGTGCTGTCGCCGCGCTCGCGCCTGATCATGACCTACGGGCTGTGCGGCTTTGCCAATCTGGGGTCGCTGGGCATCATGATCGCCGGGCTGGCCTCCATGGCGCCCGAGCGGCGGGGCGAAATCGTAGCTCTGGGGTGGCGAGCCATGGTGTCTGGAACGCTCTCCAGTTGCTTGACTGCGGCAACGGTCGGTTTGCTGCTGTAACATTTGCCAATCCGGCACAGACAATGGCGGGTTTCGTCTGCCCGCCCATGCGTCCTCTCGTTTACAAGTCAGCAACAATGCTGCATCTTCCTTCATCATGATTGCCGGGCCCGAGTCCAAACGACTGCTTGTTATCGAGGACAACCCGGGCGACCAGAGACTCATCGAGATCAAGCTCGCCGAGACTCCGGTGCCCTGGAAGGCGGACCTGTGCGGATGTCTGGCCGACGGCTTGAAAATGGTCGCCGTGGGCGACTACGAATGCATCCTTGTCGACCTCGGTCTGCCCGACGCTTCTGGCCTGCAATCGGTCGTTCAGATGAAAGCGGCGGCGCCCAGCACCGCGCTGGTGGTGCTGACCGGGCTGGACGACGAGCGGGTGGCCCAGGACGCCATCCGTGCCGGCGCCCAGGACTACGTGGTCAAGTCGCTGGCCGGCCTGGAACTGCTTCCCCGCGTCATTCGGCACGCCGTCGAGCGCCAGCAGGCCCAGGTCCAGCTGGAGCTGTCGCACCACACCACCCAGGCCCTGCTTGACGCCAGCCATGACGTCGCCCTGCTGTTGGACGCCGAGGGGCGTATCATCACCGTCAACGTCCAGGCCGCCGAGCAATTGGGCAAGCGCGCCGAGGAGCTGGAGGGGCAGGAATTCTTCCCGCTGTTGCCGCGCCCGTTGTCGTCGCGGCGGCGCCCGTATTTCGATCAGGCGCTGGAATTGGGCCGTACGGTCGAATTCGAGGATACCGATGGCGCCCGTTGGTTCGCCAACCGCATCCTGGCGGTGGGCGAAGCGGGCGAGCGCCGCTGCGCCTTCTATTCCCGTGACATCACCTCCGAGCGTGCCGCCGCCGAGAAGCTGGCCGAGGCCAAGGAGGATGCCGAGCTGGCCAACCGGTCCAAGACCGAGTTCATGGCCCGCATGAGCCGCGATATCCGCACGCCGCTGAACGACGTCATCGGCTTCGCCGAAATGATCGCCACCGAGATGCTGGGGGCCATCCAGCCGCCGGGGTATCGCGACTACGCGGAAAGCATCCTCAATTCCGGCTCGCAGATCCTCAAGATGCTGGACCGCATCACCGACGTGTCCATGCTGGAATCGGCGCTGCTCAAGGACCAGGCCTCGTACCGCGATTTGGTCGAGCTGTCGCCCGACCTCATCTGCGTCTGCGTCGACGGCATCATCGAGCGCATCAACGCAGCCGGCCTCGGCATGCTGCGCGCGCCCGCCGCCTCGGCCTGCGAAGGGCGCGCCTTCATCGACTTCATCCATCCTGATTACGTGCCGCTGTTCGATGCCGGCCTCGAGGCGCTGTACGAGGAGGACCATCCGGTCCCGGTCAAGATCGTCACCCTTGCGGGCCGTATGCGCGATGTGGAACTGAACGCGGTGCCGCTGCGCCGCGACGGCAGCGCCGCCACCTTGCTGGTCGGCCGCGACACCACCGAGGTGACGGCGGCCATGCGCGCGGTGGCGGCGCGTGAGCACCGCATCCGCGCCATCATGGACACCGTGCTGGATGGCATCGTCACCATCGACGAGGACGGCGTGATCAT
>DATJKV010000346.1:0-5922 GCA_035491155.1 Magnetospirillum sp.
TGGCATCGTCCTTCAGGGTGACGATTTCGGCGACGCGGCGCTCCTCGCGAAAGCGGGTCAGCGGTTCAACCAGCAGCTTGGGCGCCTGCACGCCGCCCGACAGGCCCTCGGCCAGCTGGGTGCGCGTGATGTTGCCGCGCTCGTTGCGCAAGAAGGCCTTTTCGCTCAGGCCGGCGGCGTTGAGCCAGCGGCGGAACAGGTTCCTGTCGAACTCGCCCTTGTCGTTGCGGAAGCTGGGGTCGGCGGCGATGCGCGCGATCACCTGGTCGTCGCTGGCGGCCAGCCCCAGGCGGCGGCTGGCTTCACCGATCAGCTCGCGGTTGACCATGTTCTCGATGGTGCGGTCCATGAAGCCCAGCTTGCGGGCGTCATCGGCGGTCAGCTTGCCGCCGAATACCGGCTGCATGCGGTCGACGTCGCGCTTGAACTCCACATAGACGTCCTGTGCGGCGATCTGGGTGTTGCCCACCTCGATGGCGGGGCCGTGGCCGAACAGGCCGCCGCGGATGACGTCGCCGACGCCCCACGCGACGAAGCTGAGCACCAGCAGTGCGAACAGAAGCTTGACCACCCAGGTCTTCGAGGCTTTGCGGAACGTGTCGAGCATGTTTTCCGGCTGATCGAAATTGGAGGCGAGGCGGGGCCTGAAGAGCGCCCGCAACGCGCAAAGTCGGGGCATAATAAGGAGGGGGGAAGACCCCCGCAACAGGGAATCGGGCGGTTTCCCAAGCGGTTCGCCAGGGCGGCGTTTTCTTGGGGACGAATTGCGCGGGCGATGCTATATGCGCCCTCGACAGTTTTCGCATGCGGGAGGAGAGATCATGAGCAGACGCAAGCTGATCGCCGGCAATTGGAAGATGAACGGCCTCAAGGCCGATGGCCTGGCTTTGGCCAAGGGGGTGGCCGAGAAGTTGAAGTCCGAGCCCGGCGTGGCTTGCGACCTGCTGGTCTGTCCGCCCTTCACCCTGGTGGCCCTGGTGGCCGACGCGGTGGCCGGCTCGACGCTGGCCGTCGGCGGCCAGGACTGCCATGCCAAGACTTCGGGCGCCCATACCGGCGACACCTCGCCGGTGATGCTCAAGGATGCCGGTGCGACCTATGTCATCCTCGGCCACTCCGAGCGCCGCACCGACCATGCCGAGACCGACGCAGGGGTCAAGGCCAAGGCCGAGGCCGCCCATGCCGCCGGCCTCAAGGCCATCGTCTGCATCGGCGAGACCCTGGCTCAGCGCGATGCCGGCCAGACCCTGGCGGTGAATAAGAGCCAGCTCAAGGGCTCCTGGCCCGTCGGCGGCACCGCCGACAACACTGTCATCGCCTACGAGCCGGTGTGGGCCATCGGCACCGGCCGCGTCGCCACGCCCGAGCAGGCGCAGGAGGTGCATGCCGCCATCCGAGCCGAGTTGGCCAACATCGTCGGCGCGGCCGAGGCGGCCAAGGTGCGCATCCTCTACGGCGGCTCCATGAAGCCGGACAACGCCGCCCAGCTGCTGGCCCTGCCCGACGTGGACGGCGGCCTGATCGGTGGTGCCGCGCTCAAGGTCGACGACTTCTGGTCCATCGCCACGAGCGGCTAGTTAGGGGCGGACACCGCCTTCGCGCGGTGTCAAGCCCTAGCTGTTGGGGGTGGGCTGGAACTTTGCACTAGCCTTCCTCCGCGCGGGGGTCTAAAAAACGCCTCGAACATGTCCGGTGCCCGGCGGCGGCGACAGCCTCGGGTCACCGGCTTATCCTATTGTCGTTGGTGTGCCCATGGACGTCTTTCCGATCATCCTCGTCATCCATCTGCTCATCGCCATCTCGCTGGTCGGCGTTATCCTGCTGCAGCGCTCTGAAGGTGGCGCGCTGGGCATCGGTGGTGGTGGTGGCGGCGGCCTGATGTCGGGCCGCCAGGCGGGCAACCTTCTGACCCGGACCACCGCCATCCTGGCGACGAGCTTCTTCGTCACCAGCCTGGCGCTGGCCATCATCGCCAACAACCGGTCCAGCGGCTCGTCGCCGTTCGATTCGGTGCCGGCCACCGCTCCCGCGGCGCCCCAGGCGCCTGCGGCTCCGGCCGAGCCGGCCGCTCCGCTGGCGCGCTAACGCCATGCGTCCGATCCGCGCGGTCTATCGCCGCGCGGGGGATGCGACGGAGCAACAAGGGGATCGCCCGGCCGTTGACCCAGACGGCCGGCGCGTTTCGCGTGGGGAAGCCAGAACCTTGAAAGCAAGGGGCCAATGACGCGTTTCATTTTCATCACCGGCGGCGTGGTTTCGTCTTTGGGCAAGGGTCTGGCTTCGGCCGCCCTGGGCGCCTGTCTGCAGGCGCGCGGCTTCAAGGTGCGCCTGCGCAAGCTCGACCCGTACCTCAACGTCGACCCGGGCACCATGAGCCCGTATCAGCACGGCGAGGTTTATGTCACCGATGACGGCGCCGAGACCGACCTCGACCTGGGTCACTACGAGCGCTTCACCGGTGTGTCGTCGCGCAAGAGCGACAACATCACCACCGGGCGCATCTATTCCGACGTGATCGCGCGTGAGCGCCGGGGCGACTACCTGGGCGCCACCGTGCAGGTGATTCCGCACGTCACCAACGCCATCAAGGAGTTCATCAAGTCCGATCTGACGGACGAGGACTTCGTCCTGTGCGAGATCGGCGGCACCGTCGGCGACATCGAGTCGCTGCCGTTCCTGGAAGCCATCCGCCAGCTGGGCAATGAACTGGGGCGCGATCGCACCATGTTCATCCACCTGACCCTGCTGCCCTACATCCCCTCGGCGGGCGAGCTGAAGACCAAACCGACCCAGCACTCGGTGAAGGAGCTGCTGAGCGTCGGTATCCAGCCCGACCTGCTGATGTGCCGCGCCGAGCGCGACATCCCCGAGGGCGAGCGCAAGAAGATCGCGCTGTTCTGCAACGTCCGCTACGAGGCGGTGATCCCGGCGCTGGACGTGGACACCATCTACCAGGTGCCGGTCTCGTACCACGAGCAGGGCCTGGACAACGAGGTGTGCCGCCACTTCCGCATCGATTCGGCCGAGCCCAAGCTGGACCGCTGGACCAACATCGTCGAGCGCGTGCGCCAGCCGGAAGGCGAGGTGACCATCGCCGTGGTGGGCAAGTACACCAGCTTGCTGGACAGCTACAAGTCGCTGGCCGAGGCGCTGACCCACGGCGGCATCGCCAACAACGTCAAGGTCCGCCTGAACTGGATCGACAGCCAGATTTTCGAGCGCGAGGACGTGGTCCAGTACCTGGAGCCCTGCCACGCCATCCTGGTGCCCGGCGGCTTCGGCGAGCGTGGCGCCTCGGGCAAGATCGAGGCGGTCAAGTTCGCCCGCGAGCGCAAGGTGCCCTATTTCGGCATCTGTTTCGGCATGCAGATGGCGGTCATCGAGACCGCCCGCAACCGGGCCGGCCTGGGCAAGGCCAGCTCCACCGAGTTCGGTCCCTGCGACGAGCCGGTGGTGGGCCTGATGACCGAGTGGCTGAAGGGCGATGCGCTGGAGAAGCGCAATGCCGCCGGCGACATGGGCGGCACGCTCCGCCTGGGCGCCTACGACTGCGTCTTGAAGCCCGGGTCGCGGGTGCGCGAGATCTACGGTTCCGACGTCATCAGCGAACGCCATCGCCACCGCTATGAGGTGAACATGGACTACCGTCCGCTGCTGGAGAAGGCCGGCCTGTCGTTCTCGGGCCTGTCGCCCGACGGCGTGTTGCCGGAGATCGTCGAATATCCCGACCATCCGTGGTTCATTGCGGTGCAGTTCCATCCGGAGCTGAAGTCCAAGCCGTTCGATCCGCACCCGCTGTTCACCAGCTTCATCGCCGCCGCGGTGCGGCAGTCCCGATTGGTGTAATCAGGCATGACCAAGCACGTTGCCGTCGGCCCGTCCAGCGCTCCCCAGGTCATCTTCGGCAATGATCTGCCGCTGGTGCTGATCGCCGGCCCCTGCCAGATGGAAAGCCGGGCGCACGCGCTGGAATGCGCGTCCGCGCTCAAGGAGATGGCGGCCAAGGCTGGGATCGGCCTGGTCTACAAATCCTCGTTCGACAAAGCGAACCGCACCTCGCTTTCGGGCAAGCGCGGCATCGGGCTCGATGCCGCGCTTTCCATATTCGCCGAAGTGCGGGAAAGCCTGGGCCTGCCGGTGCTGACCGACGTCCACACCGAGGAGCAGTGCGCCGTCGTCGCCAAGGTGGTGGACGTGCTGCAGATCCCGGCCTTCCTGTGCCGCCAGACCGACCTGCTGGTCGCGGCGGGGCGTACCGGCGCGGTCATCAACGTCAAGAAGGGCCAGTTCCTGGCGCCCAACCAGATGGCCAACGTGGCCGCCAAGGTCGAGAGCACCGGCAATTCCCGCATCCTGCTGACCGAGCGCGGCGCCAGCTTCGGCTATGGCGACCTGGTGGCCGATATGCGTGCCCTGCCCATCATGGCGCGCACCGGCTATCCGGTGATCATGGACGCCACCCACGCGGTGCAGAGCCCGGGCGGGCAGGGCAGCAGCTCGGGCGGCGACCGCCGCTTCGCGCCCGTCCTCGCCCGTGCCGCCGTTTCCGTCGGCATCGCCGGCGTGTTCATCGAAACCCATCCCGATCCCGATCATGCTCCGTCCGACGGGCCCAACATGATCCGGCTGGCCGAGATGCCCGACCTGATCGCCACGCTGCAGGCGTTCGACCGGGTGGCGAAGGCCAATCCTGTTGTTATTGATTGATCCAACCGTCAGAAGTTTGGAGAGACTGCATGTCCGCGATCATCGACATTCACGCCCGCGAAATCCTGGATTCCCGCGGCAACCCCACCGTCGAAGTCGACGTGGTGCTGGAAAGCGGCGTCATGGGCCGCGCCGCCGTCCCCTCGGGTGCCTCGACCGGCGCCCATGAGGCGATGGAGCTGCGTGACGGCGACAAGGGCCGTTACGGCGGCAAGGGTGTGCTGAAGGCCGTCGAGAGCGTCAACGGCGAGATCTATGACGCCCTGTCCGGCATGGACGCCGAGGAGCAGGTCGTCCTCGACAAGACCATGATCGACCTGGACGGCACTCCCAACAAGTCGCGTCTGGGCGCCAACGCCATCCTGGGCGTCTCGCTGGCCGTGGCCAAGGCCGCCGCCGAGGAAGCCGGCCTGCCGCTGTACCGCTATGTGGGCGGCGCCTTCGCCTCGGTGCTGCCGGTGCCGATGATGAACATCATCAACGGCGGCGCCCATGCCGACAATCCCATCGACATCCAGGAATTCATGATCATGCCCGTGGGCGCGCCGACCTGCGCCGACGCCATCCGCATGGGTTCCGAGGTGTTCCAGGCGCTGAAGAAGGGCCTGAAGGACGCCGGCCACAATACCAATGTGGGTGACGAGGGCGGCTTCGCCCCCAACCTGAAGTCGGCCGAGCAGGCTCTGGACTTCATCATGCAGTCTATCGAGAAGGCCGGCTACAAGCCGGGCGAGGACGTCTTCCTGGCGCTGGACTGCGCTTCGACCGAGTTCTTCAAGGACGGCAAGTACGTCATGGAGGGCGCCAAGAAGACCTTCGATCAGAAGGGCATCGTCAAGTTCTACAACAAGCTGGTGAAGTCCTATCCGATCATCTCGATCGAAGACGGCTGCGCCGAGGACGATTTCGAGGGCTGGGAGCTGCTGACCGAGGAGCTGGGCGGCAAGGTCCAGCTGGTGGGCGACGATCTGTTCGTCACCAACCCGGCCCGCCTGGCCATGGGCATCGAGAAGGGCCTGGCCAACTCGATCCTGGTCAAGGTCAACCAGATCGGCACCCTCAGCGAGACCCTGGACGCCGTCGATATGGCCCAGCGCGCCGGCTACACCGCGGTGATGTCGCACCGCTCGGGCGAGACCGAGGACTCCACCATCGCCGACCTCGCCGTGGCGACCAACTGCGGTCAGATCAAGACCGGCTCCCTGGCCCGCTCGG
>DATJKV010000347.1:0-5955 GCA_035491155.1 Magnetospirillum sp.
CCGGGGACAATTTCAGGCAGGCCGACGCCCAGTTGGCGTGGCAGCGGACGCTGGAATTCTTCAAGAAGGAATTGGGCTGACTACTTCGTCGCGAAGCCCGGCGGCACGGCGGCGCCGCCCAGGTTGCGGCAGTAAACGCCGCGCTGGTCGGGGATCGGCTTGAAGCGGTCCGAGATACCCAGCACGGTCTCGGCGCCGCCCAGGTACAGGAAGCCGTCGTCCGGCATCACCTTGCTCATGTTGTCGAGCACCCGGCTCTTGGTCGGCTGGTCGAAATAGATCAGCACGTTGCGGCAGAACACCACGTCGAACTGGCCCAGCGCCTTCAGGTCGTGCAGCAGGTTGTACTCGCGGAACTGGACCATGGCGCGGATCGCCGGGTCGATCTGCCACATCTCGTTGGTCTTCTTGAAGTACTTGACCAGCAGCTGGATGGGCAGGCCGCGCTGCACCTCGAACTGGGAATAAAGGCCGGCCTTGGCCTTTTCCAGCATCTCGGTGGAGATGTCGGTGCCGACGATCTCGACCTTCCAGCCCGGCATCTTGGGGGCTTCTTCCTTGAGGATCATGGCGAGGCTGTAGGCCTCCTGACCCGAGGACGATGCCGCCGACCAGATGCGGAAGCTCTTCTTCGTGGCGCGGGTCTGCAGCATGGCCGGCAGCACCACGTCCTTGAACTGGTCGAACGGCTTGATGTCGCGGAAGAAGAAAGACTCGTTGGTGGTCATCGCCTCGGTGACCTCGCGCAGGAGGTCCTCGCCGGCGGTACGCATGGAAGCGATCAGATCATCCAGACCCTTCAGGCCGCGCTTGCGCGCCACCGGGGTCAGGCGCGATTCCAGCAGATAGGCCTTGTCACGGGTAATGACCAGGCCGGAGCGGTCTTTCAGCAGCTTGGCGATGAAGTCGAAGTCTTCGGGCCGCATGGGCTCAGCGCCTCGCCGCCAGCTTGATCATCCAGGGGGCGATTTCCGGCAGGGGCAGCACGGCCGAGCAGATGCCGGCATTGGCCGCGGCGCCGGGCATTCCCCAGACGACGGAGGTTGCTTCATCCTGGGCGATGACGGTGCCGCCGTTCTGCACCACCACCTGACCGCCCTTGGAGCCGTCCGCGCCCATGCCGGTCAGGATGGCGACCAACACGCGCTTGCCGTAGGCGGCGGAAATGCTGCGCAGCATGGGGTCCACCGCCGGGCGGCAGAAGTTCTCCGGCGGGTTCTTGTTCAGTCGGATCACCTTGTCGACGCCCTTGACCTCGACCTGCATGTGGAAGTCGCCGGGGGCGATGTAGACGCGGCCGCCCTTGATCACCTCGCCATCCACGCCTTCCTTGGCGTCCCACCCCGACACCCGGCTGACGTGCTCGGCCAGGATGGTGGTGAAGGTGGCGGGCATGTGCTGGGTGATCAGAATGGGCTGCTTCACCGTGCCTGCGCGCATGGTGCCCAGCAGGTTGAACAGCGCCTGCGGGCCGCCGGTCGAGCTGCCAATGGCGATGATCTCGGGCACTTCCGCCGTGTGGTTGCGCAAGCTGATCGGCCCGGCCGGGTGCAGCGCGCTGGGGCGCGGCGCCGGGGTGGCGGGGCGGATGGGCGCGGTGGAGACGCCGGGGCGCGACTTGCGGTTGGGATCGCGGCGCCGCGCTTGGCCCAGCGCCTTGACCTTCGACAGCAATTCGGTTTTGAAGTCCATGCCGCCGGCGAGCTCGCGGGTGGCGGTGGGCTTGGGGATGTAGTCGGCGGCGCCGATCTCGAGGGCGCGCAAGCTGATGTCGGCCCCCTTCAGCGTCAGCGTCGACTGCATGATGATCCGCACGCCCGGATCGGCGGCCAGCAGCTTGGGCAGCGCCGTCATGCCGTCCATGATGGGCATCTCGATGTCGAGTACGATGACGTCGATGTCCTGGCGCTCCAGGGCCGACAGCGCCATCTGGCCGTTGCCGACCGAGGCGACCACGGCAATGCCCGGATCCTCTTCGAGGATGCGGGTGACCAAGCCCCGAACCACCGCCGAATCGTCCACGAGCATGACGCGGACCTGATCGGCGCTCTGGTTGGCAGGCGGATGGGCGGGGTCAAGGGCCATGGAACGGGGACGTCCTTAGAAAGCGAAAACCAAAACGGCCTAGAGTAGCCCGACCTGCGAGAACTTGGCCTGCAGGATCTCGCTGTCGAAGGGCTTCATGATGTACTCGTTGGCCCCGGCGGTGATGGCTTCCTGGATGTGGTCGATGTCGTTCTCAGTGGTGCAGAACACCACCACCGGATGGTCACCTCCCGGCAGCTTGCGCAGCTCACGCAGGAAGTCGATACCGTTCATGACCGGCATGTTCCAGTCCAGCAGAACAGCGTCGGGCATGGTGGCCTTGCAGTGGTCGAGCGCCTGCTGCCCGTCCTCCGCCTCTGCGGTGGTGAAAGTGAGCTCGTGCAGGATCTTCCGGGCCACCATGCGGATGACCTTGGAATCGTCGACGATCAGACAGGACTTCATGCCCTCGTTGCCTCCCTCTGGCACAGGCTGCCCCGGTCCCACGGTGCCATCCTGCCGGTAAACGTCCCGAATTCAGACAGTGATACTATTCGTTCCTGGTGAAATCCAGCAGCTTGGCCACATCCAGGACCACCAGCAGCTTGTCGTCCAGCCGATAGATGCCGGCCGAGAACTCGCGCCACATGGGATCGAGGGTGGGCGGATTGCGCTCGAATTTGGCGGCAGGCAGGCTGAGGACCTCGCCCACCTGATCGACCAGCAGAGAATACAGCTCGCCGCCCTGATCCACCACCACGCTCATGCCCTTGTTCTCGGCGCCCTCGTTGGGCAGGCCGAGACGCAGACGCACGTCGACGGCGGTGACGATGCGGCCGCGCAGGTTCAGGCTGCCGGCGACCTCACGCGGGGCCAGCGGAATGCGGGTGATCTTCTGCGGCCCCAGCACGTCCTGCACGGTCAGCACGGGAATGCCGAACAGCTGACCCTCGATGTACATGGTCACATAGTCCTGGGTCTCCGGAGCGGCGAGCTCGGTTCCCGGACGCTTGGAAGCGGGGACGATCTGGTTCATGCGGCACCTTTGATGGCGGCAAGCGTCGTGGCGATGGTGGCCAGCAGCGAGTCACGGTCGAACTTGGCGACATAGTCGTTGAAGCCGACCTGGCGGCCGCGTTCGAAGTCCTTTTCGGTGGCGTGGCTCGACAGCGCGATCATCGGGGTCGTCTGCCAGCGGCCTTCGGCGCGGACTGCGACGGCGAAGTCGAAGCCGCTCATGCCCGGCATCTCGATGTCGCTGATGATCATGTCGAAGTCGTGGCCCTGCTCGCGCAGCTGCAGCGCCCGGTCGGGGCTCTCCACGGCGGTGACTTCATAGTTGGCCACGCTCAGCAGCGGGGTCAGCAGATTGCGGAAGAACGGGCTGTCGTCCACCAGCAGGATGCGGGGCTGCTCGTGCTCGTCCTTGCCGTATTCGGCGTCGTTGCGGCCGAACCAGTCGCCGAAGGCCTGCGGCAGGTAGTAGCCGGCATCGATGATGGTGGTCGCCTTGCCGGCGATGACGGCGGTGCCGATGACGCCGGGGTTGTCGGCGGTCAACTCGACCTTCAGGCGGTCCTCGACGATGTCGACGATTTCATCGACCACCAGGCCCATGGTGTGCTCGCGGTCCGAGAACACCAGCACCGGCTGGCGGCCGTCGTCGCGGAACTGGGTCGAGCCGTCGATGGCGACCAGCGGCATGAGGTGGCCGCGGTACTGGACCATGGGCTTGCCGTGGCTGTACTCGACCTCCTTGACCTCGATCTCCTCGAGGCGGGCCACCAGGGCCAGCGGCACCGCCTTGAGATCGTCGCCGGCGGCGCGGAAGACCAGGAGCGAGGTCTTGGCGTCGCCGTGCATGTCGCGCACGACCGTCTGTTCGGTGGCCTGGCCGCCGCCCAGCAGGGCCGATTCGCCGGTGGCGCCGGCGATGCCGTTGGGGTCCAGGATCATGATCACCGAGCCGTCGCCCAGGATGGTGTTGCCCGAGAACATGGAGATGTGGCGCAGGATGGGCGCCACCGGCTTGACCACGATTTCCTCGGTGTCGAACACGCGGTCGACGATGATGCCGAAGGTGTAGGTGCCCACCTGGGTGACGACGATGAAGGTCTCCTGGACCCCCTGGTCGTCGTTGAGGCGCAGCAGCTTCTTCAAGGACACCAGCGGCAGCAGGCGGTCACGCAGACGCAGCACCGGCGCGTTGTTGATCATCTCGATGCCATGCTCGGAATTGGCGGTGGTCCGCACCAGTTCCAGCACGCTGATCTGCGGGATGGCGAAGCGCTCGGCGGCGCATTCCACGATCAAGGCCGAGACGATGGCGAGCGTCAGCGGGATCTTGATGATGAAGCTCGAGCCCTTGCCGGGCTGGCTCTTCAGCTCGACGGTGCCGCCGATCTTCTCGATGTTGGTGCGCACCACGTCCATGCCGACGCCGCGTCCCGATACCGAGGTCACCTTTTCGGCGGTGGAGAAACCGGCCTTGAAGATGAACTGGTAGATCTGCTGCGGCGTCATCGAATCCAGTTCGGATTCGGACGCCAGGCCGTTGGCGATGGCCTTCTGCTTGATCCGGTCCAGGTTCAGGCCGCGGCCGTCGTCGGAGATCTCGATGATGATGTGTCCGCCTTCGTGGAAGGCGTTCAGCACCACCTTGCCCACTTCCGGCTTGCCGGCCTTCTTGCGCTCCTCGGGCCCCTCGAGGCCGTGGTCGGCCGAGTTGCGCACCATATGGGTGAGCGGGTCCTTGATCAGCTCGAGCACCTGGCGGTCCAGTTCGGTCTCGGCACCCAGCATCTGCAGGTCGATCTTCTTGCCCATTTCGACCGAGAGGTCGCGGACGATGCGGGGCAGCTTGGCCCAGGCATTGCCGATGGGCTGCATGCGGGTCTTCATCACACCTTCCTGCAGGTCGGTGGTGATGTGGGACAGCCGCTGCAAGGGCGCGGTGAATTCGCTGTCGTCGCGGCCGCGGACCATCTGGAGCAGCTGGTTGCGGGTCAGCACCAGCTCGGACACCAGGGTCATCAGGTTTTCGAGCAGCTCGACGTTGACGCGGATGGTCTGGGCGGCCACCGCAGATTCCTTGGCCTCGCCGGCGGGAGCGGCGGGCGGCGCGGAATCCTTGACCACGGCGGGCGGGGCGGCGGTGGGAGCGGGCACCGAGGCCTTCACTTCCGGAGCGGCTTCCGGCTCGGGCTCGGGCGCCGGGGCGGCGGCTTCCTTGGCGGCGGCGGCCTCCTTGGCGCGCTCCTTGGCCATCTCGGCCAGCATGTCGCTATCCGAAGCGGCCTTCTTGCCGGCGGCGTAGGCGGCTTCCACCTCGGCCAGCAGGTCGGCGGCGACCGGGAACGACGGTTCCTCGGCGGCGGGGGCGGCCGGGGCGGCGGCGGACTGGAAGCGTCCCTCCGCCATGGCGTTGAGCTGGCCGATCAGGTCCTCGTCGCTACCCTCGGGCTCGCACTCGTTCTGCTCGAGATGGGCAAGGATCAGCTTGATGCGGTCGATGGCCTGAAGGATCAGCGTGACGGCATCGGCGGTGACTTCCAACTCGCCGTCGCGGATCTTGCCGAGCACGTTCTCACCGGCATGAGCAACATGCTCAAGGCGCGGCAGGCCAAGGAATCCGCAAGTTCCCTTGATGGTGTGGACCAGGTGGAAAATGTTCTGCAGGATCGCTGGTTCCGGGTTTTGTTCCAGCTTCACCAACTCGACGTCGAGAACGGAAAGACTTTCCGAGGTCTCGGTCAAAAACTCGCTGAGGAGATCATCCATGGTCGACTCCAGCTCCACACCTTAAAGCGCTGCCGTGGCCCGTATTACCCGAAAACCGCCCCCCGGCCACACGAACAGCAATAGCGACTAATAACACGGTCCCGATGGCTTTAGAAGGACCTCAACCGCTGCCGAGCCCTCCTTCTGAGG
>DATJKV010000348.1:0-2176 GCA_035491155.1 Magnetospirillum sp.
CCGCGCAACGTCACCGAGGCCGATCTGATCCGCCTGCGCGGCACGGCCGACGCGGTGGCGCTCAAGTACCGCTACCACAACGATGCCCTGCATATCCGGCGCATGCCGCCGGGGGCCGAGGCCCGCCGCGTCTACGAGGCGGTCGAGTTGGCCCGCATCGAGGCCCTGGGCGCCCGGCGCATGGCCGGCACCGCCGCCAACATCGCCGCCGTGCTGGAGCAGAAGGCGCGTGCCGAAGGGCTCGACCGCGTCACCGAGCGCGACGACGTGCCGCTGGCCGAGGCCATCCGCCTGATCGCCCGCGAGCATTTCACCGGCATGGCGCCGCCACCCTCGGCGGCCAAGGCGGTGGAGCTGTGGCGCCCCTATGTGGAGGACAAGGCCGGCGCCCGCCTGGACGCCCTGGCCGAGCTGATCGGCGACGAGGAACGCTTCGCCGGCGATCTCAAGCAATTGCTCTCCGAGCTGGAGTTGTTCGCCGAGGGCGAACTGGAGGACGAGGAGCGCCAGAGCGACGAGCAGGGCCAAGAGGCCAGCGAAGGCGAGTCCCAAGGCAGCCGCGAGAACAAGGACGAGGACGATGGCGCCTCCGCCAAGGGCGAGGGCGAACCGCAGACCGCGCCCGGCAGCGCCGAGGGCGACGGCGAGCAGGACGGCCTGGAGACCGCCGACGACATGATGATGGGCGGCGGCGGCACCGAGGAGCCGGGCGGCCCGTCGCGCCAGCGCCCGCAATTCGAGCCCCAGCCGGGCGAGTCGGGCGAGCGCCCCTACCACGCCTATACCGACAAGTTCGACGAGGTGGTGGCGGCCGAGGATCTGTGCGACGTCGAGGAATTGGCGCGGCTGCGCCATCAGCTCGACCAGCAGATGGCCCACCTCCAGGGCGTGGTGGCCAAGCTCGCTAACCGCCTGCAGCGCAAGCTGATGGCGCAGCAAACCCGCTCGTGGGCCTTCGACCTGGAGGAAGGCATCCTCGACACCGGCCGTCTGGCCCGCGTGGTCGCCAATCCCACCCACTCGCTGTCGTTCAAGGTCGAGAAGGAAACCGATTTCCGCGACACCGTGGTGACGCTGCTGATCGACAATTCCGGTTCCATGCGCGGGCGCCCGATCACCGTGGCGGCCATGAGCGCTGAAATCCTTGCCCGCACCCTGGAGCGCTGCGCGGTGAAGGTCGAGGTGCTGGGCTTCACCACCCGGGCGTGGAAGGGCGGCATGGCGCGCGAGAAGTGGACGGCCGACGGCAAGCCGATCCAGCCGGGCCGCCTCAACGACCTGCGCCATATCATCTACAAGGCCGCCGACGCGCCGTGGCGCCGCACGCGGCGCAACATGGGCCTGATGCTGCGCGAAGGCATCCTCAAGGAGAATATCGACGGCGAGGCCCTGTTGTGGGCGCACGACCGCCTGCTGGCGCGGTCCGAGCAGCGCCGCATCCTGATGGTGATCTCGGACGGCGCCCCGGTGGACGATTCCACCTTGTCGGTGAATCCGGGCAATTACCTGGAAAAGCACCTGCGCGACGTCATCGAGTACATCCAGACCCGTTCGCCGGTGGAACTGATCGCCATCGGCATCGGCCACGACGTGACGCGCTATTACAATCGCGCCGTCACCATCATGGACGCCGAGGAACTGGGCGGCACGGTGATGCGCCAGCTGACGGCGCTGTTCGACGAGACGGAAGGGAAGTAGGAAACCCGCCTCTCCCGCTGGCGGGAGAGGGAGGGGCCCAGCCGAAGGCTGGGAGGGTGAGGGAGCCGCAAAGCATCTCGTCCTTGGCTCCCTCATCCGCCCCTCCGGGGCACCTTCTCCCGCTCGCGGGAGAAGGAATCAGCTACAGCAGGCTGCCCTGCCGCCCGTCGTCCTTGGTGGTCTTGGGCTTTTTCGGCGCTGGCGCCGGGGTTCCGTGGCCGACCACCACGTCGGTCTTGCCGTCCTTGAACTCCACCGTCCAGGCGGCCCCGGCTGTGGCGTTGGCGGTCGAGACCAGTGTGCCGGAGGGGTCGCGCACCACGGCATAGCCGCGCTCCAGCACCTTCTTGTAACTGAAGCTCTCCAGCAGGGCGCCCAGCGACTGCACCTGGCGCTGGCGGTCGTCGAGGACGCGCTGCATGCCAGGCTTCAGGCGAATTTCGATCTGCTCCAGCTTCAGGTCGCACTTCTCCAGCCG
>DATJKV010000349.1:0-5491 GCA_035491155.1 Magnetospirillum sp.
GGACGTCGACCTCACCGCCGCGCGGCGGCTGCAACTGGCGGCCAAGGCCTCGGGCGTGCCGGCTTTGCTGCTCAACCACGGCCCGGCCTGCGGTGCGGCGGTGACCCGTTGGCGAGTGGGGACCAGCCCCAGCCGGAGCGATCCCGCCCTGGGGGTAGGGCCTTGGCGCTGGAATGTGGAATTGCTGCGCTGCCGGGGGCGTGGCGTCGATGACCGGGGGAGGGTGGCCGTCTGGGAGGTGGAATGGGATGAGCAAGCGCGTGGTCTCCGTCTGGCTGCCCCTGCTGCCGACCGAGCGGCTGCGCCGCAGCGGTTCCGCGCCGCCGGCTGAGCAGCCCTTCGCCACCGCCGCTTCCGGCAATGTCCGGCGTATCGTGGCGGTGGACAGTGCCGCAAGGCGGGCCGGCATCACACCGGGCATGAGCGTCGCGGACGCCCTGGCGGTGCGGCCCGGTCTGGTCCTGGCGCCGGCCGACGAGGCGGCCGACCGGGCGTTGGTGGACCGTCTCGCAGACTGGTGCAGCCACTATACCCCGTGGGCGGCGGCCGATGCCTGGACCGAGGGCTTCGGCCTGTGGCTCGACGTCACCGGCTGCGCCCATCTGTTCGGCGGCGAAGAGGCGCTGTTGGCCCATCTGACCCGGCGTCTCAAGCGCCTGGGCTTTTCCGCCCGCGCCGCCTTGGCCGATACCCCCGGCGCCGCCTGGGCCAGGGCGCGTTATGGCGCAAATCATCCCTGTGTCCCTGGGATGGGCCAGCGCGACGCCCTGGCGCCGCTGCCGGTGGCGGCCCTGCGCTTGGCGCCGGAAACCGCCGCCACCCTGTCCGGCCTGGGCTTGCGCTGTATCGGCGACCTCTACGGCATCCCCCGCGCCGGATTGGCCGCCCGCTTCGGCCGCGTGGTGGCGCACCGGCTTGACCAGGCACTGGGCCATGAATCCGAGCCCATCTCGCCGCGCCGGCCGCCGCCCAGCCACGGCGTGCACGCCGCCTTCGCCGAACCCATCGCGCGAGCCGAGGACGTGGCCGAGGCGGTGCGCCGCCTGCTGGAGCGCCTGTGCCGGCAATTGGAGGCGGAAGGCCTGGGCCTGCGCCGGTTGGAGGTGGCGGCATTCCGCGTCGACGCCACCTCGCGGTCCATCGCCATCGGCACCAGCCGGCCGGCGCGCGATCCGCGCCACCTGTTCCGCCTGCTGGGGGAAGACCTGCCGGCGCTCGATCCCGGCTTCGGCATCGAATTGTTGCGCCTGTCGGCACTGGAGGTGGCGCCGCTTGCGCCCGAGCAGACCGGGCTGGAGGCCGGCGATGCCTGCCCGGACGAGTTCGTCCGGCTGCTGGACAGCCTCGGCAATCGCCTGGGCTTCGACCGCGTCATGCGGCTGGTGCCGCAGCAGAGCCATGTGCCGGAACGCGCCGTCACCCGTTTGCCGCCCACCGCGCCGGTCCCCTCGGTGTCGTGGCCGGACCGCCGCCGCCCGGTACGGCTGTTCAGCCGGCCGGAACCGGTCGAAGCCATGGCGCCGGTGCCCGATTCGCCCCCCGTGATGTTCCGCTGGCGCAACCGCGCCCATCGGGTAGTGCGCGCCGACAGCGCCGAGCGCATCGCCGACGAGTGGTGGCGGCGCATCGCCCCCGAGCGGGACTACTACGTGGTCGAGGACGAAGTCGGCCGCCGTTTCTGGCTGTTCCGCGAAGGCCTGTACGGGGCGGAACCGCCGCCGCGCTGGTATGTGCATGGAGTGTTCGCGTGACTGGAGCGAGCGAAGCGAGGGACTGGCTCGTTGAGAGCCCGCGCGCTTATGCGCGCGTGAGCCAAGCCCGCCGGATGGCGGGCGCCCGGCGCCTGAGGGGCAAATGAATTACGCCGAATTACAGGTGACCAGCAATTACAGCTTCCTGCGCGGCGCGTCGGACCCGCGCGATATGGTGCTGACTGCCAGAACCCTCGGCCTCGTGGCCATCGCCATCACCGACCGCAACACCCTGGCCGGGGTGGTGCAGGCGCATGGCGCGGCCAAGGATCTGGGGCTGCGGCTGGTGGTAGGCGTGCGCCTCGACCTCACCGATGGTACCAGCATGCTGTGCTATCCCACTGATGTTCCTTCCTATTCCCGCCTGACCCGGCTGCTGACGCTCGGCAAGCGCCGGGCGCCCAAGGGGGAATGTCATCTCAGCCGCGCCGACGTGGCCGCCCATGCCGAGGGACAGATATTCATCGTCCTGCCGCCGGATAGGCCGGACGCGGAGTTCACCGCCCAGCTTCGGGACTGGGCCAAGCTGTGCCCGCGCCGGGTCTTCCTGGCCGCCCATTGGCTGTTCCGCGGCGACGACCTGCGCCGGCTGGCTGCGCTCGCCGATCTTGCCCGCGATGCCGACGCCCCCCTGGTGGCCACCAATGACGTGCACTACCACGTGCCTGAGCGCCGGGTGCTGCAGGACGTGCTGACCTGCATCCGCGAGGGCTGCACGCTGACCGAGGCTGGCTGGCGGCTGGCGCCCAATGCCGAGCGCCACCTGAAGCCGGCCGACGAGATGGTGCGACTGTTCAAGGCCTATCCCGAAGCCGTGGCGCGCAGCGTCGAGATCGTCGAGCGCTGCCGCTTTTCCATGGATCAGCTCAGCTATGACTACCCGGCCGAGGGCGACGATCCTCAGAACCGCCTGGAGGAGCTGACCTGGATCGGCGCCGCCAGGCGCTATCCCGAGGGCATTCCCGACAAGGTGCGCACGAGCATTGCCGAGGAGCTTGCGCTGATTGGACGCAAGAATTACGCGCCCTATTTCCTGACCGTGCACGACATCGTCCGCTTCGCCGAGAGCAAGGGCATCCTGTGCCAGGGGAGGGGATCGGCAGCCAACTCGGCGGTATGCTTCTGCCTGCACATCACCCATGTGGACCCGGCCAAGTTCCAGTTGCTGTTCGCCCGCTTCGTCTCGGAGGCCCGCGATGAGCCTCCCGACATCGATGTGGATTTCGAACACGAACGCCGCGAGGAGGTGATCCAGCACATCTACGACCATTACGGCCGCGACCATGCCGGATTGGTGGCGACGGTCATCCATTACCGCGCCCGTTCGGCCATCCGCGACGTCGGCAAGGTGCTGGGCCTGTCCGAGGACACCGTCGCCGCCCTGGCCCGCACCACCTGGGGCTGGAGCAGCAAGCCCATCGACGACGACCACGTTCGCCAGATCGGCCTTACCCCCGACGATCCTACCCTGGCCATGGCGTTGAAACTGGCCGGGGAGTTGACCGGCTTTCCCCGCCATCTGTCGCAGCATGTGGGCGGCTTCGTCATCGCGCGTCATCGCCTGGATGATTTGGTACCCATCGAGAACGCCGCCATGGTCGATCGCACGGTCATCGAGTGGGACAAGGACGACATCGACGAACTGGGCATGATGAAGGTGGATGTGCTGGCGCTGGGCATGCTCAGCTGCATTCGCCGCGCCTTCGACCTGCTGCGCGACCATCACGGCCTGGACCTGACCATCGCCACCGTGCCGCCCGAGGACCCGGCGGTCTACGAGATGATCAGCCGCGCCGACACCATCGGCGTGTTCCAGGTGGAAAGCCGCGCCCAGATGTCCATGTTACCGCGCCTCAGGCCCCGGGAATTCTACGATTTGGTCATCGAGGTGGCCATCGTGCGCCCCGGCCCGATCCAGGGCGACATGGTGCACCCCTACCTGCGCCGCCGCGAGAAGAAGGAAAAAGTCGAGTATCCGTCACCCGAACTGGAGGCGGTGCTTAAGCGCACCCTGGGCGTGCCGCTGTTCCAGGAACAGGCCATGCAGATCGCCATCGTCGCCGCTGGCTTCACCCCGGCCGAGGCCGACCAGCTGCGCCGTTCCATGGCGGCATTCCGCCGCAGCGGCAAGGTGGAGATTTTCCGCGACAAGCTGACCGCCGGCATGGAGGCCAAAGGCTACCAGCGCGATTTCGCCGAGCGGGTGTTCCGGCAGATCGAGGGTTTTGGCGATTACGGCTTCCCGGAAAGCCACGCCGCCGCCTTTGCCCAGCTCGTCTATGTCTCGGCCTGGATCAAATGCCATTACCCGGCGGTGTTCGCCTGCGCGCTTCTCAACAGCCAGCCCATGGGCTTCTATGCTCCGGCGCAGATCGTCCGCGACGCCCAGGAGCACGGTGTCTGGGTTCTCCCGGCGGATGTGAACCACAGCGAGTGGGATTGCATCCTCGAGGGAGCGGGGCTACGCCTCGGCCTGCGCCAGATCCGGGGCCTGGTGGAAGAGGCCGGGCGAAAGCTGGCTACGATGCGCGGCGACGGTTACGCCTCGCCGCAATCGCTGTGGCGGCGGGCGGCCCTCGATTCCAAGGCGCTGGAGGCCCTGGCGAAGGCGGATGCTTTCGGCTCCATGGGCTTGGCCCGCCGCGATGCGCTGTGGGCGGTCAAGGCGCTGACCGCCGCGCCGCCGCCATTACTCGCCGGCCTCGAAACCGCCGAGCCCGCCGTGGCCCTTCCCAAGGCCACGGCGGGCGAGGAGGTGATCCACGATTACGCCAGCCTGAAGCTGTCGCTGAAAGCCCATCCCTTGGCGCTGCTGCGGCCGCAGCTGAATGTGATGAGGATCGCCCCGGCGGAACGGCTGCGCCAGGCCACGGGCAAGATCACCGTGGCCGGCCTGGTGCTGATGCGGCAGCGACCGGGCTCGACAACGGTGGTCTTCATCACCCTGGAAGACGAGACCGGCGTCACCAACATCGTGGTGTGGCCGCAGGTGTTCGAGCGTTTCCGTCAGACCGTCATGACCGCCGCGTGTCTCAAGATCGAGGGCAAGGTGCAGCGCGAGGGCCAGATGGTGCATGTGGTGGCCGAAAAGCTGACCGACCTTACCCCGGCGCTACGCAGCCTGGGCGACGGCGAGATGCGGCTGAGGTCGCGGGATTTTCATTGAACGGATTGGGATGTTGCGCCGGTTGGACTGGTGTATGTGCCTCAAAACGCAACACCTATAGAGTTGGGTTTTAACGACCCATAATATGCATTATGCGACAAGTGTATATTACCTTGTTGCCCTCCTATCCACTCTGCTGAGCGCAGCGGAAGTGGTTTCAAGCGTTGCTCGCTCTCCTTCCTGGTGCACCCGACAGCGCGGGCGGGCTGATGCTCGCCGCGTGACGCGTCTCGGGCGACAGGCCTTTTTCTTCGTGGTTTGCAGTCACGCTTGTGCGGAGACTTTGCATCGATATGCGTGGACGGCCCACTACTGAGCCCTGCATGATATGCGGCTTCCACCGCAGTGCGTACGGCGACGATGACTGTCGCCTGCTTTTTGTCGTGTCCCCTGTCGTAACTGATCTGTGCGTATCGGAAAGAATTGCACTGTGAACAGCGGTCAATTTGATGCTACAAAATGTCATGATTATTATACCATAAGATGATATATCTGTGCGCTATGGTGTGATAAATTACTCAATGCGCCAGGTTCATAGAATAATTAAAAAATATTGCGGGGCGGTTATGCAGCT
>DATJKV010000350.1:0-9285 GCA_035491155.1 Magnetospirillum sp.
ACCCAGTGGCTCAACTCGAGCGACCGATCCGCTGTTTCTGTACTTCACCTCGGGAACCGCGTCGGAACCCAAGCTCGTTGCGCACACGCACCAGAGCTATCCGGTCGGCCACCTGTCGACCATGTACTGGATCGGTCTGCAGCCGGGCGACGTGCACCTGAACATCAGCTCGGCCGGCTGGGCCAAGCATGCGTGGTCGAACTTCTTCGCGCCGTGGAATGCCGGTGCGACGGTGTTCATCTACAATTACGGCCGCTTCAACGCCAAGGCCATGCTGGACGTCATCGTGCGCTGCGCCGTCACCTCGCTGTGCGCCCCGCCGACCGTGTGGCGCATGCTGATCCAGGAAGACCTGGCCTCGTTCCCGGTGAAGATCCGCGAACTGGTGGGTGCCGGCGAGCCCTTGAACCCCGAGGTCATCGAGCGCGTCAAGAAGGCCTGGAACATCACCATCCGCGACGGCTACGGCCAGACCGAGACCACCTGTCAGATCGGCAACCCGCCGGGCCAGACGGTCAAGGAAGGCTCCATGGGCCGTCCGCTGCCGGGCTACAAGGTCGCCCTGCTGGATGCCGACGACAATCCGGCCGAGGAAGGCGAAATCTCGCTCAGCCTCGATCCGCGCCCGATGGGCCTGATGCAGGGCTATCGCGACGACCCGGAAAAGACCGCCAGCCTGATGCGCGCCGGCCACTACCATTGCGGCGACGTGGCCAGCATCGACGCCGATGGCTACATCACCTATGTCGGCCGCGCCGACGACGTGTTCAAAGCCTCGGACTACCGCATCAGCCCGTTCGAGCTGGAAAGCGCCCTGATCGAGCATGAAGCCATCGCGGAAGCCGCCGTGGTGCCCAGCCCCGATCCGGTCCGCTTGGCGGTGCCCAAGGCGTTCATCGTGCTGCGTGCGGGTTATACTCCGAGCGCGGAGCTGGCCCAGTCCATCTTCAAGCACATCCGCACCAGCCTGGCCCCCTACAAGCGCATTCGCCGCATCGAAATCTCGGACCTGCCCAAGACCATCTCGGGCAAGATCCGCCGCGTCGAACTGAAGCGCATCGAGGAACAGCGTCGCAACCAGGGCATCCGGGTTGAAGGCGAGTACTTCGAAGAGGACTTCGCCGAAGCGACGGCGTAAATCCACCTGCCCTCTAAGGGCACGGAAAACGAAACCCCTCTCCCACCTGGTGGGGGAGGGGTTTTCTTTATTTGCCGACCGGGCTCAACGGCTGGGACACGACCTTGGCCTGCGGCGCCGGCTTAGGCAACGGCGGCTCCTCGGCGCGAACAGCGCGGCGGTCGGGCCGCGGTGGCGGCGGCTTGATGATCCTTACCGCTCCCTCCACCGCTCCATCACAGCGGTTGGCGTCGGCCGGATCGGCGTCCTCGGCGGGCGCCTCGGTGGCGGCCGGCTGGCTTGGGTAACGATAAGGCTCGATCTTCTCGTAGGGCGGAACGCCGCCGCGTGCGGTAGCCGGCGAAGCAACAGCGGCCGGCGTTGCAACAGCAGCCGGCTTGCTGGGGGCGCCAAGCGGCTGAATGGTGGCGTGCAAGTCGGGACCGAAGTGCAACATGTTGACGACCGCCAGATCCGGCACACCGGTCACCCTGAGGCCGACATCGCTTTGGTAGACCGAGACGGCGGCGCGCAGCGCCCCATTCATGCGGCCGTCCACCGGGCCGGCGTAATAGCCGTGGGCGACGAGCTGCTGCTGCAGGTCGGTGATGTAGGCGGGGGCCTGCGCGGGTGCGAAGCCGTGCTCGGGCTCGATGGGAATGGCATAGGCAGGCGGCGGCGTCAGTTCAGCGGCCATGGCGGAACCCGACAGCAAAACGGCGCAGCCGACTAGCAACGACATCCTCATGGGGCAACCCTTTCGCCGATGCGACACCCACATCAAGCTAGCAGGCGAGGGCACGGAGGGCACGGGCGCGCCCGGCCAGGGGCGACCGGCCAGGGACCACGCCGAATGGGGCGGCGAGGATAGCCGGAAGCCCAGCCGCAAGCGGGTGTCCACACTGGCCGTGGGAGGCTTTTCACCGCCCGTCAACCTCCGCGCGCTTTTCATCGATGCATGCATCTCACACCTTCTGGAGCCTTGACCGCCATAAGGGGCGAGGGATAAAACCAAACCGTTCAGTCTAGTTTCAACCGGCCCGGAGCCGGTTGACCGGGACGGCGCGCGGGCCATTTGTGGCAATAGGCCACAAGCGGTAATGCCGCCGTTTTTCCGCCATTCCACCCTGATCGGAACCGAGCTGCCATGGCCCAGACCCCCCGCAAGTTCCCGCTTCCCCTCCTGCTTCTCGCCGTGGTCGTCTTGGTGGGCCTTGCTGCCGGCATCTATTCGTTCAAGTCGGGCGGCCCCGCCCCGTCCGCCCAGGCTCAGGCTCCCGCCGGCCCGCCGGTCACCGTGGCGCAGCCGCTGAAGGCCAAGATCACCGACTGGTCCGAGTTCACCGGCCAGTTCACTCCGGTGGACTATGTGGAACTGCGTGCCCGCGTCGCCGGCTACCTGACCGAGATTCATTTCACCGACGGCCAGATGGTCAACAAGGGCGACCTGCTGTTCGTCATTGACCCGCGCCCCTACGAAATCGCGCTGGTGACCGCGCGCTCCAAGGTGACCCAGGCCAGCGCCTCGCGCGACCTCGCCAACCGCCAACTGAGCCGTGCCGGCGAACTGCAGAAGCGTGAGTTCCTGGCCCAGAGCCTGCTTGATCAGCGCGAGTCCGAGGCCCGCACCGCCGGCGCCGGCAGCACCGCCGCCCAGGCCGCCGTGCGCGAGGCCGAGCTGAATCTCGAATTCACCCGCATCGTCGCCCCCGTCTCGGGCCGCATCAGCGCCCGCCAGATCAGCATCGGCAACCTGGTCACCGCCGGTGGCTCGACCGGCAGCGGCACCCTGCTGACCACCATCGTGTCGCAGGACCCACTGTACTTCCTGTTCGACATGAGCGAGGCCGACTTCCTCAACTTCCAGCGCACCCACGGCCGTGTTGCCGGCAGCGACCTGGCGGTTCCGGTGACCCTGAAGCTGATGGACGAGAACGGCTGGCCGCACGAGGGCAAGCTGACCTTCATCGACAATCAGGTGGACAAGAACTCGGGCACCATCCGCGCCCGCGTCACCCTGGCCAATTCCGACGGCTTCATCGCCCCGGGCAGCTTCGGCCGCGTGCGCATGCCCGCCTCCGCCCCCTACGACGCGCTGATGATCCCCGATGCGGCCGTCATGACCGACCAAAACCGCAAGATGGTGATGATTGTGGCGCCCGACGGCACCGTCACGCCCAAGCCGGTGGAGCTGGGCTCGCTGAACGACGGCCTGCGCGCCATCAAGTCGGGCCTGACCGGCGACGAGCAGGTCATCATCAACGGCCTGATGCGTGCCCGCCCGGGCGCCAAGGTGACACCGCAGCAGGGCACCATCGCCGCCCCCGGCGCCGCCCCCGCCACCCCAGCCCCCGCCCAGGCCAAGTAAGGAGCGGACGCCCATGCGTCTTTCCCATTTCTTCATCGACCGGCCGATCTTCGCCACGGTCGTCTCGCTCCTGATCACCATCATCGGTGGCATCGCCTATTTCAGCCTGGCGGTGGCCCAATACCCTGAGATCGCGCCGCCCACCATCGTGGTCAGCGCCAGCTATCCCGGCGCCTCGGCGCAGGTGGTGGCCGACACCGTGGCGACGCCGCTGGAACAGCAGATCAACGGCGTCGAGAACATGCTGTACATGAACAGCCAGGCGACCGCCGACGGTAACCTGAAGATCACGGTAACCTTCAGCCTGGGCACCAATCTCGACACCGCCCAGGTGCTGGTGCAGAACCGCGTGGCCATCGCCAACGCGCGCCTGCCCGACGACGTGAAGCGCATCGGCGTCACGGTGACCAAGAACTCGCCGGACATGCTGATGGTCGTGCACCTGTATTCGCCCGATGATTCGCGCGACCAGATCTACCTGTCCAACTATGCCACCCTGCAGGTCATCGACCAGCTGCTGCGTCTGGACGGTGTCGGCGACGCCCGCGTGTTCGGCGCCCGCGACTATTCCATGCGCGTGTGGCTGGACCCCAACAAGGTGGCGGCGCGCAACCTGACCGCCGGCGACGTGCTGAAGGCGTTGCAGAACCAGAACGTCCAGGTGGCCGCCGGCACCCTGGGCGCGCCCCCCATGCCGGAACAGGGCGCCTTCCAGTTCAACGTGCAGACGCAAGGCCGCCTGATCGACCCGGCCCAGTTCGGCGACGTCATCGTCAAGACCGATTCCGAAGGCCGCGTCACCCGCATCAAGGACATCGGCCGCGTCGAGCTGGGCGCGCTGGATTACACTCTGAACGGCTACCTGGACACCCGCGGCGCGGCGCCGGTAGGCGTGTTCCAGCGCCCCGGCTCCAACGCGCTGGAGACCGCCGACCGCATCCTGAAGAAGATGGACGAGCTGTCCAAGTCCTTCCCCACCGGCGTGGCCTACAAGATCGTCTACAACCCCACCCAGTTCATCTCCGCCTCGGTGGAAGCGGTGAAGCACACCATCTTCGAGGCGGTGCTGCTGGTGGTCGTGGTGGTGGTGCTGTTCCTCCAGACCTGGCGCGCCTCGGTGGTGCCAGTGGTGGCCATCCCGGTCTCGCTGGTGGGCACCTTCGCCATCCTGTCGGCCATGGGCTATTCGCTGAACAACCTGTCGCTGTTCGGCTTGGTGCTGGCGGTGGGCATCGTGGTGGACGACGCCATCGTCGTGGTGGAGAACGTCGAACGCAATATTCGCGAGGGCATGAGCCCCAGGAACGCCGCCCACGTCACCATGGACGAGACCGGCTCGGCGCTGGTCTCCATCGCCCTGGTGCTGTGCGCGGTGTTCATCCCCGCCGCCTTCATCCCCGGCATTTCGGGCCAGTTCTTCCGCCAGTTCGCGATCACCATCGCCGCCTCGACGGTGATCTCGCTGATCGTGTCGCTGACCCTGTCGCCCGCCCTGTGCGCGCTGTTGTTCAAGCCGCACAAGGAGCACGACCACGAAAGCGCCTCGCTGCTGGCACGCCCCGTGATCGCCTTCTTCAACGCCTTCAACCGGGGCTTCGACCGGCTGGCCGGCGGCTATGGCAGCCTCACCCGCAGGGTGGTGCGCGTCTCGGCCCTGATGCTGGTGCTGTATGGCGGCCTCATCGGCGTGGCCGGGGTGGAATTCGTCAACACCCCTAAAGGCTTCATCCCCAGCCAGGACCAGGGCTACCTGATCAACGTGATCCAGCTGCCCGCCGGTTCCAGCCTGCAGCGCACCGACAAGGTCATGCGCCAGGCGGTGGAGATCGCGCTGAAGACCCCGGGCGTCGCGCACGCCGTGCCCATCGCCGGCCTGGACGCCGCCACCTTCACCAACGCGCCCAACGCGGCCGCCGTGTTCGTCATCCTGTCGCCGTTCGAGGAGCGCGCCAAGCAGGGCCTGTCGGCGCCCACCATCAAGGGTGAGCTGACCAAGCGCCTGGCCGCCCTGCAGGACGGCATGATCCTGGTGATCGAACCGCCGCCGGTGCGCGGCATCGGCACCGCCGGCGGTTTCAAGATGATGATCCAGGACCGCGTCGGCGCCGGCTCGAAGGCGCTGGAAGACGCCGCCAACGACATGATGATGGCCGGCAACAAGGTGCCCGGCCTGGTGGGCGTGTTCACCTTGTTCAACACCCGCACCCCCAACGTCTTCGCCGACATCGACCGGGTGCGGTCGCAGATGCTGGGCGTGCCGGCCGACCGGGTGAACGAGGCGTTGCAGGTCTATCTGGGATCAAGCTTCGTCAACGAGTTCAATTTCCTGGGCCGCACCTACCGCGTCACGTTGCAGGCCGACGCGCCGTTCCGTGACGACATCTCGGACATCGCCCAGCTCAAGGTCCGCAACGACAAGGGCCTGATGGTGCCCATCGGCTCGGTGGCGTCGTTCCGCTACGACACCGGCCCCTACCGCGTGCCGCGCTATAATCTGTACCCGGCGGCGGAAATCCAGGGCGCCACCCTGCCCGGCTATTCCTCGGGCTACGCGCTGGAGCATATGAAGCAGCTGGCGGCCGAGCGCCTGCCGGTGGGCTTCAGCTTCGAGTGGACCGAGTTGGCGCTCCAGGAAGTCCTGGCCGGCAACAATGGCCTGTTGGTCTTCGTCGCCTCGGTGGTGTTCGTCTTCCTGCTGCTGGCCGCCCAGTACGAAAGCTGGTCGCTGCCGCTGGCGGTGGTGCTGATCGTGCCCATGTGCCTTCTGGCGGCGGTGTCCGGCCTGATCGCGCGGGGCATGCCCATCGACATCCTGGGCCAGATCGGCTTCATCGTGCTGATCGGCCTGGCGGCGAAGAACGCCATCCTGATCGTCGAGTTCGCCCGCCAGGGCGAAGCGGAAGGCATGAACCGGGTCGAGGCCGCCGTGCACGCGGCGCGCACTCGCCTGCGCCCCATCCTGATGACCTCGATGGCCTTCATCCTGGGCGTGCTGCCGCTGGTCATCGGCGTCGGCCCCGGCGCCGAGATGCGCCAGTCGCTGGGCACCGCCGTGTTCTTCGGCATGCTGGGCGTCACCCTGTTCGGCCTGATCTTCACGCCGGTGTTCTATGTGGTCATCCGCTCCGCCGTGGCGAAGTGGTTCCACAAGCATCCGAAGAAGCACCATCACCACCACACCCCCGAGCACGAACCGGCGGAAGTCGGGGAGTAAAAAGCGCAGAAGTCCTGGGCGGGCGACATTCCAAAGCCGTCATGCCCGGACTTGTTCCGGGCATCCATGCGGGGCCAGCACTCCGTGGATGGCCGGGTCAAGCCCGGCCATGACGGGCCAGCCAGGAAGCGCTCCCCCTCATCTAAATAAAAAAGGCCCCGCCGGAGCGATCCGGCGGGGCTTTCAGTTTAATTAAGACAAAACGACCAACAGGTCCTTCATCTCCACCGTCTGGCGCGGCGCCACGGCGACGCGCTGGACGGTGCCCGGCCGTTCTGCCCGAACGGCGGTCTCCATCTTCATGGCCTCGAGCGACAGCAGGATGTCGCCCTTCTCCACCTTCTGCCCCTCGTGCACGGCGATGCTGACCACCAGGCCGGGCATGGGCGCCGGCACGTGGCCGGGATTGCCGTCCTCGGCCTTGGGCTGGGCCGGCCGCGCGGGAGCCACCGCCTTGTCGGCGATCTGCACCGTGCGGGGCTGGCCGTTGAGCTCGAAGAACACCTTGCGCAGGCCCTGCTCGTCCGGCTCGCCGATGGCGAGGAAGCGGATGATCAGCGCCTTGCCCCGCTCCAGCTCGACCACCACTTCCTCACCCGGCTGCATGCCGTAGAAGAAGACCGGCGTCGGCAACGCCGACACCTCGCCGTAATCGCGGGCGAAGGCGGCGAAGTCGGTGAACACCTTGGGGTACATCAGGTAGGAGGCCAGCTCGTCATCGCCGAGCGGACGGCCCACCTTCTTCTCGGCCTCGGCCTTGACGGCGGCCAGATCGGCCGGAGCCATCACCGCGCCGGGGCGCTGGGTGAAGGGCACCACATCCTTCAGCACCTTGTTCTGCAACGGTACCGGCCACCCGCCCGGCGGCTGGCCCAGCTCGCCCTTGAACAGCTGCACCACCGATTCCGGGAAGGCGATTTCCTTGTCCGGGTCCTGCACGTCGGCCGGCGTCAGGCCGCTGGTCACCATCATCAGCGCCATGTCGCCCACCACCTTGCTGGTGGGGGTGACCTTGACAATGTCGCCGAACAGGGCGTTGACGTCGGCATAGGCGTGGGCCACCTGGTCCCACTTTTCCTCGATGCCGAGACTGCGCGCCTGCTGGCGCAGGTTGGTGACCTGACCGCCCGGCATCTCGTGCAGGTAGACCTGGGCGGTGCCCGCCTTCATGTCGGCCTCGAAGGCGGCGTAATGGGCGCGGACCTCTTCCCAATAGACCGAGACGCGGTTCAGCACTTCCTGGTCGAAGCCGGGGTCGCGCTCGTGCCCCTTCAGCGCGGCGCAGATGGAACCCAAGGGCGGCTGCGAGGTGGTGCCGCTCATGGAATCCATGGCCGCGTCGACCACGTCCACGCCGGCATCCACCGCCGCCAGAACGCTGGCGGCGGACAGGCCCGAGGTGTCATGGGTATGGAAGTGGATGGGTATACCCACCTCTTCCTTCAGCGCCTTGAACAAAGCGGTGGCGGCGCGCGGCTTGACCAGACCGGCCATGTCCTTGACGCCCAGCATGTGGGCGCCCGCCTTCTCCAGCTGCTTGGCCAGGTCGACGTAGTATTTCAGGTCGTACTTGGATCGCGCCGGGTCGCCGATGTCGCCGGTGTAGCAGATGGCCGCCTCGCAAAGCGCCCCGGTCTCGCGCACGGCGTCGATGGCGAAGCGCATGTTGTCGACCCAGTTCAGGCAGTCGAACACGCGGAAGACGTCGATGCCGCCCTTGGCCGCGCGATCGATGAACTGGCGCACCACGTTGTCGGGGTAATTGGTGTAGCCCACCGCATTGGCCGACCGCAGCAGCATCTGCAGCAGCAGGTTCGGCATGGACTGGCGCAGGCGCGCCAGACGGTCCCACGGGTCCTCTTTCAGGAAGCGCATGGCCACGTCGAAGGTGGCGCCGCCCCAGCACTCCACCGAGAACAGCTCGGGCAGCAGATGCGCATAGGCCGGCGCCGCCGCCAGCAAATCATGGCTGCGCATGCGGGTCGCCAGCAGCGACTGATGGGCGTCGCGCATGGTGGTGTCGGTCACCAGTACCCGCTTCTGCTCCAGCACCCACTTGGCGAAGCCCTCGGCCCCCAGTTCGGCCAGCTTCTGCTTGGTTCCACTCTTGGGTTCGCCGGCGAAGTGAGGCAACGGCTGGGCGGGGTGAAGCTGACCGGGCCGGGGGAGCCCCTTCACCTCGGGATTGCCGTTGACCATCACCTCGCCGACGAATTTCAGCAGCTTGGTGGCGCGGTCCTTGCGGCCCGATTGCTGGAACAGCTCGGGCGTGTCGTCGATGAAACGGGTGGTGTACTCGCAGGCGATGAAGCGCGGATGGCCGATCACCGCTTCCAGGAAGGTCAGGTTGGTGGCGACACCGCGGATGCGGAACTCGCGCAGCGCGCGGTCCATGCGGCGGATGGCCTCCTCCGGGCTGGGCGCCCAGGCGGTCACCTTCTCCAGCAGCGAATCGTAGTGCCGGGTGATCAGGGCGCCCGAGAAGGCGGTGCCGCCGTCCAGCCGGATGCCGAAGCCGTTGGCACCGCGATAGGCGGTGATGCGGCCGCAATCGGGGATGAAATTGTTGCCTGGATCCTCGGTGGT
>DATJKV010000351.1:0-1944 GCA_035491155.1 Magnetospirillum sp.
GCGGGGTGATGGCGCTGGGTCTGGCCGCGCCCCATTTTGCCGCTTCGGCGGTTCTGCTGGGCGATCTGTCCGCCTTGGACCTTCGGGCCAGCGGCGGCGCCGTCCGCCAGGCCCTCCAGGCCATCCGCGCCAGCGCGCCCCAGTTCGGCCGCGACCAGATGTTCGCCTTCACCCTGATCGACGGCCTTTGCGGCAGCGAGGAAGCGGTGGTAAGCGCCTTGCACGGCGCTCTCGGCGAAATCCCCCTGTGCGGCGGCTCGGCCGGCGACTGCCTGCGCTTCGCCCGTACCCAGGTCCTGCATGGCGGGCGCTGGCACGACAACGCCGCCCTGTTCGTGCTGGTAGCCACCTCGCTGCCTTTCCGCGTGTTCAAGACCGAGCACTTCACCGTGGACGAGGAGCGCGCGGTGGTCACCGCCGCCGACCTAAGTCGCCGCATCGTCACCGAGATCAACGCCGAGCCGGCCGCGCTGGAATACGCCCGTGTGGTCGGGCTGAAGCTGGACACCCTGACGCCCCAGGTGTTCGCCAACCACCCCATGGTGGTGCGGGTGGGCGGCGCCAATTTCGTCCGCTCCATCCAGAAGGTAAACGAGGACGGCAGCCTCACCTTCTTCTGCGCCATCGACGAGGGCATCGTGCTGCGGGTGGCAAGGGGCATCGATCTGGCCGAGAACCTGGAAGAGCTGTTTGCCCGCCTGCAGGGCGAACTGGGCACGCCGGTGCTCACGCTCGGCTTCGACTGCATCCTGCGCGGGCTGGAAATGGACGAGAAAGGCCTGCGCGGCGCCGTCGGCCGCATGATGGCCGACAACAACGTGTTCGGCTTCGCCACCTACGGCGAGCAGTACCAGGCCATGCACGTCAACCAGACCTTCACCGGAATCGCCATCGGCGCGGAGAAGCCGGTATGACCGCCGCCGACCGCGTGGCCGAGTTGGAGCGCGAGAACGCCAGGCTGCGCAAGATCAATCATGTCCTGATGGACCGGGTCGAGCGCAGCATGGACTTCCAGGGCAACGCCTTCTCGCTGTTCCACACCGCCATCCTGCTGGAGGACAAGGTACGCGAGCGCACCCGCGAGCTGGAAGCGGCGCTGCAGGAACTGGAGGCGGCCAACCTGACGGCCGAGGAGATGCGCAGTTTCCTGCGAGAGGCCATCGACAGCATCAGCGAGGGCTTCATCCTGTGCGACGCCGACGACCGGGTGGTGCTGACCAACGACAAGTACCGCAGCATGTGGATGGCCGGCATCGGCGAGTTGGACGGCCAAACCTCGTTTGAAGACCTGCTGCGCCGCGCCGCCCGCTCGGGCGCCGTGGCGGATGCCGCGACCGATCCAGACGGCTGGGTGGCGTGGCGGCTGGCCTCGCACCGCCACCGAGGCGAACCGGTGGTGATCCGCATGGCCGACGGCCGCTGGATCCAGGTGAGCGAACGCCGCACCCGCGACGGCGGTACCGTCGGGCTGCACACCGACATCACCGAGGTCAAGCGGAGCGAGCAACGCCGCCGCGAACTGGAGCTGGCCGAGAAATCCATCCTGTTGCAGTCCACGCTGGACAACCTGACCCAAGGCGTCTCGGTGTTCGATGCCGGCCACCGCCTGGTGGCGTGGAACCATCGCTTCGTCAGCCTGCTCAATGCCCCGGCCCGACTGGCGCGCGCCGGCACGCGACTGGCGGACTTTTCCGCACTGGCCCCCGTCCGCGACCAGGTGGCGGTGCCGGACAACCTCCCGCTGCTCAAGGAGGTGGAAACCAGCGACGGCTTCGTGCTGGAAATCCGGCGCAATCCCATGCCCGGCGGCGGCTTCGTCACCACCTACACCGACATCACCGACCGCAAGAAGGCCGAGCGCATGCTGATCCACGCCAAGGACAAGGCGGAGGAGATGGCGCGGGTGAAGGCCAACTTCCTGGCCACCATGAGCCATGAGATCCG
>DATJKV010000352.1:0-14368 GCA_035491155.1 Magnetospirillum sp.
GTTCCTGCGCTTTCACAACCGGATCCTGAGGGACAATCCGGGCATTGCCTTCCCCGACGCGCAGCGCCTCGTCCGGTTCCACTATCAGTACGTCATCCTGAACGATTTTCTGCCGCGGGTGATACATTCCACCGTCATCGACCAGCTCAAGACCGCCGGCCAATACGATAGGAACAAGCTGGAGTTCTATGTGCCGCGGCAGGACCCCTTCATACCGGTGGAGTTCTCGGTCGCCGCCTACCGTCTTGGGCATTCCATGGTGCGGCCCGGCTACCAGCTCAACGATGCCGTCCTGCAGCCGATCTTTCCCACCTCGACCCATCCCGAAGGGCTGACCGGGTTTCGCGCCATGAATCCGGCCTGGGGCATCGATTGGGGCCGCTTCATCGACATCGACACGCGTAAGTATGACGGCGGCTCGGCCGACCAATCCAAGCGGCTGCAATTCGCCTACCGGCTCGATACCGCGCTGGTCAATCCGTTGTCGATGCTGCCGGCATCGGTTGCCAGCGATGCGCCGCCGTCGCTGGCCCAGCGCAATCTGCTGCGCGGATGGCGGCTGGGACTGCCGTCGGGACAGCGTGTCGCCCACCGCATGGGGGTGGCGCCGCTGGCTGACGAGGAGATCCTGATCGGCCAGGGCGTCAACGCGCCCAGCGCACCGTTGCCGAACATCCTGTCGGTCTCGCGGGTGTTCAAGGGTAACTGTCCCTTGTGGACTTACATCCTGGCCGAGGCGATGCGTCACCAGGAGCCGGTGAAGATCCCGGTGGTCGAGGACAAGACCATCACCACGCCGCGGCTCGGACCGGTGGGCGGGCGCATCGTTGCCGAGGTGTTCCTGGGTCTGATGTTCAAGGACAAGCACTCGCTGTTGACGCTCGCGCCCAATTGGCAGCCGCCGGGGGGCGCCGACTATCACCTGAAGGACTTCGTTCAGTACGCGCTCGGTTGATCCCGGCGCCGGCGCCGGAAGGGAGGGTGAAATAGGTCCGGCGGTGCGGGCATCCTGCCCGCCCCACTGAACCAATTGCCTACCCCCTCATTTCGGTGCCACTGCCGGCTGTGCCTGCAGGATGGGAGCGTCGCGGCATGCCATTGACCTTCATGCAAGTGCCGGACTGGATCTCATGGGAGAACCAGGGCGGGAACATTGCGGCGGCAGACCTGGACGGGGACGGCTTGCCCGAGCTGCTGGTGCTGCGGATCGACCACCCGGTGCCGGGGCCTAATCGCGGCTTCTACCGTGTCGGCCGCAAGCTCGATGCCCAAGGCGGCATAGCGCAGTGGGGGCCATGGGTCGAGGTTCCGGATTGGGGTTCTGACCAGAACCAGGGCGGCGGCATCGCGGTGGCCGATTTCGGTGCCGCTGGCCTGGGGCTGGTGGTGTTCCAGGTCCAGCATGTCGGGCCCGGCCCGAATATCGGCCGTTTCCGCGTCGGTCGAAAACTGGCGGCGGACGGCACCGTGACGGGCGACTGGTCGGACTGGCAGACGGTGCCGAACTGGATCTCGTGGCGTGACCAGGGGGCCGCCATCGCCGTCGCCGATCTAGACGGGGACGGCCGTCCCGAACTGCTGGTGTTCCATATCGACGACTTCCACACCGACAATCCGCGGCGGCCCAACAAGGGATTCTATCGCGTCGGCCGCGGCCTGACTCCGGACGGCGCCATCGCCGGCTGGGGCGACTGGATGGCGGTGGACTGGTTTTCCTGGTTCAACCAGGGCGCCGGCCTGGCCATCGCCGATCTCGATCATGACGGCCGGCCGGAGATCATCGTGTTCCAGATCGACGATCCCCCCGGCGAGAATGTCGGCTTCTGCCGCGTCGGCTGGAAACTCGACCACGCTGGCGTGGTCCAGGATGGCTGGGGCCCCTGGGTGCGGTTCGACGGCTGGGGCTCGGTCGAGAATCAGGGCGGCGGACTGGCCCTCGCTGCGGTGGGCGGTGGCCGGCCGAAGGCGGTGCTGTTTCAGGTGAGCGGCCAGCCGGGTCCCAATCAGGGGCTGTTTGCGCTCAGCGACCTGACGCTCGACATCGACACCGCGCAGACCAAGGGCGTGTGGCGCCTGCTGCCGTATTTCTCCGAGGTGCTGCCGGTGCATGCGGCTCTGCTGCACACCGGCAAGGTGCTGTTCTTCGCCGGCTCGGGCAACAACGCGTTCCGGTTCCAGCCCGCCTTCCTCGGCAACGAGGCGGCGCAGATCTTCACCAGCGTGGTCTGGGATCCCGGCGCCAATGTGCAGCAGGCGGGCACGTTCCAGCCGGTGCCGACCTTGCGTCGCGGCGACGGCTCGGTCGTCGATTTCTTCTGCTGCGGCCACACTTTCCTGCCCGACGGCCGGGTCCTGGTCGCCGGCGGCACGGGCGAATACGACAAGCAGATCGTCAACGGCCGGATGCATGACGCCGGACATGGCTTCGCCGGTATCCGCGATGTGGTGATCTTCGATCCGGCGACCATCACCTGGACAATGGCGCAGCCGATGACCCACGGCCGCTGGTATCCGACAGTGATCCGGCTGGGCGACGACACCGTCCTGGCCGTGTCGGGACTGGACGAGCAGGCGCGGGGTCTCGAGAACAACACCCTGGAACGCACCGCCGATCCGCAAAACGCCGGCTGGACCAAGACCCGCGACTTCAATCTGCCGCTGTATCCCCATCTGTTCCAGCTGCGCGACGGCCGCTTGTTCTTCACCGGCGGCAAGATGGATACCGACGGTGATTCGTTCCCGCTGATCTTCGATCCAATCAATCCGACGGCGGCCGTGGTGGTGGACGGGCTGGGCGACGTCGCCCAGTGCAATCAGTGCGCCAGCGTGATACTGCCGCCGGCCCAGGCGCAGCGGGTCATGATCTTGGGCGGCGGTCCGGAAGACTCCGATGCGCCCAACGCCTTGCGCGGCCGCGCGACGCGACGCGTGGCGGTGATCGATCTCAGCGTACCGGGAAGCGCCTACCAGGCACGGAACGATCTCAACCATGAGCGTATGCATGTGAACGCCGTCCTGCTGCCGGATCGCAGCGTCATCGCCGTCGGCGGTGGCGTCACCCGCGAAGCCACCGCACAGACCGCCGTGGTGGATCCGCAGGGCGGCCGTGAGGTGTTCGAAGCTGAGATCTACGATCCGGTGGCCGACAAATGGACGATCACGGCGCCGGCGACCATCGCGCGGCTGTATCATTCGGTGGCGCTATTGCTGCCGGACGGCCGGGTGCTGTCGGCCGGCGGCAACCCGGACAAGGGTTCGCAGACCGCCTGGCTGCCGCCGGATCCGCTGGAGGAGGAGCGGCTGGAGATCTTCAGCCCGCCCTATCTGTTCCGGAAGTCCACCCGCCCGGCCATCGACGCGGCGCCGCAGGAGATCGGCTATGGAGCGGTCGTCGCAATCGCCACGGCGCAGGCGACCGAGATCGCTACCGCCAGCCTGATCGCGCCGGGGCTGACCACCCACTCCTTCAACGGCACCCAACGTCTGATCGATCTGCCGTTCGTGGTGAATGGCACGGCCTTGAAGGCGACCGCACCGGCCGATCGCACCGTCGCGCCGCCCGGCTGGTACATGCTGTTCCTGGTGGATCGAGACGGCGTGCCTTCGGTCGCGCGCTGGCTGCATCTGTCGTGAACCGTGAGGGTGCCGATGTCCAATCCGTTTCCGCAAGACGTGCAATGGGCCCTGTCGCCGTCCGGTCCCTTCGATTCGTTCGACGCCGGGCCGCTGCAGGGCCGGGTCTACAAGCAATCGGGCCATGTGGAACTGGCCGGGCCCAGCCTGGCCGGCGCGCCCGGTGCGGTGGTCATTACCATCGCGTCGCCCGCGGTGCAGACGCAGGTCGGCACCGCCGTCATCGGTGCGACCGTATCCGCACGAGCGCTGGCCAACGGGATCGAATTGAAGCAGCAGCTGGGCGCGGCGCGGATCACCAGTCGCCTGACCTTCCCCCATGATGGGGTGATGCGCTTCGAGGTGATCGACTGGGGTGGCACCGCGCCGCAGGCCTCGGCGCTGGCCATCGTCGCCACGGCGAACGAGCATATCTACGGCTTTGGCGAGCGTTTCGTCACCTTCGACCAGAGCGGCCGCACGCTGCAGACGCTCACCTTCGACGATCCGGGCGTCAAGACCGAGCATGCCTACAAGGTGGCGCCTTGGTTCGTCAGCACGCGCGGCTACGGCTTCCATCTCGATTCCATGGCCGAGAGCCGGTTCGACATGCGCCTGGCGTCCGGGCGCGCGGTGGTCACCAACCTCTTTCCCTCGTTGGCTTTCCAACTGGTGTACGGGCCGCGCCTGCCCGACGTGCTGGCACGGTTCACCGGCTATGCCGGGCGCTCGCCCTTGCCGCCGCCCTTTACCTTCGGGCCCTGGATATCCTCGGACATCTGGCGCAGTGGCGGCGAGGTCCGCTACGCCGTCACCCAGTTCCGCCAGCGCGGTATTCCGGTCTCAGCCTTCGTTTTCGATTCGCCCTGGGAGGTCGCCTACAACGATTTCCGCTTCAACATGGCCCAATTCAGCCGCGACGCGACGATCGACGGGCAGCATTTCGCCGGCTTCGCCTCGTTGGGCGAGATGATGCAATTCCTGCAGACCAACGGCCTGAAGGTGATCTGCTGGATGACGCCGTTCGTGAACCTCTCGTCGTTCGACGAGCAGGTGCCGGGGCAGAACCTGGGCAAGGCGGCGAATTACGACAGCGGCGCGGCCCAGTCGGTGTTCGTGCGGGCGTCGCCTGGCGGCCCGCCCCTGGTCGTACCCTGGTGGAAGGGGCACGGCAGCCCGATCGATTTCACCAACCCGGCCGCCCGCCAGTGGCTTGCCGGCCAACTGCATTCATTGCTTGTCGACGCACAGGTGGCGACGCGGTCCGGCGCGCGGCAGTCGGCCATCGGCGGCTTCAAGACGGATGATGGGGAAAGCGGCAGCGGGCCCAACACCTACATCCCGACCACGGCCCGTTACGCCGACGGACGCACCGGCGTCGAGATGCGCAACGGCTACTGCGTCGCCTATCAGAAGGCGGTTTGGGAGGTGCTTGACGGGCAGGGGATCCTGTTTGCGCGCAGTGGGTTCGTCGGCTCGGCGTCGTTCCCCGGCTGCTGGGCGGGCGACAACGAGCCTAATTTCGGCGAGAACGGCCTGCCCGGGGTCATCGTCGCAGGCCTGTCGGCGGCGATGAGCGGCTACGCCGTCTGGGGCCATGACACCAGCGGCTATCAGGACACCAATTTCAGCGTCTCGCCGCCGAACCTATTCATGCGCTGGGCGCAGTTCGGCTGCTTCTCGCCGATCATGCAGATGCATCGGCAGGTGACGCAGGAGCTGCAATATCCCTGGCGCTATGGCCAGCAGGCGCTGGACAATTACCGCTTCTATGCCCGGCTGCACACGCAGCTGTTCCCCTATATCAACACCTACGCGAAGCTGGCCGAAAGCGATGGCCTGCCGATCATCCGGCCGCTGGTACTGATGGCCCAGGACGATCCCGACACTTTCGGGCTGCAGCATATTTATCTGTTCGGCAACGAACTGCTGGTCGCGCCGATCGTGCAGCCCAACGCCGTGACGCGCCAGGTCTACCTGCCGGACGGCGCCTGGTTCGACTTCTGGACCAACGCGCGCCATACCGGCCGCCAGACGATCACCTGGACGGATCACGACCCGACCCACATTCCCCTGTTTGTCTGCGAGGGCGCCGTCGTCCCGATGCTGCTGACCAACGTGGATACGCTCTGCGATGCCGACTACGTCAACAATCCGGCGATACGGACGCCGGACGACGGTCTGCAGGTACTGATCTTCCCAGCCGGCAGCACGGGCTTCACGCTGTTCGACGGAAGCGAGATCCGCTGCGCGGCGAACGGCGCCGCCGTGACGGTGACGGTCACCGCCTCGGCGCGTCCGCTGGTGCTGCAGCTTCACCTGCCACCGCCCGCATCCGTGATTCGCGACGGGGCGGCGCTGCCACAAGTTTCGGCCAAAGCGGCCTTCGATGCCGCCTCCGAGGCCTGGCGGGCGGATGCACTGACTCACATGCTGTTCGTCAAGTTCGGACATCCCGGAGGAAGCAGCACGATCCGCCTGTCGTGAAGCCGCGATGCCCGGCACGCGCTAGGCTTTCGCGACCGAATCGCGGCGCACTTATTGTCGACCCTCCCAGTGATGGACGGCCGATCACTCCTCATAAGGGCATCGTTACTTTTCGCGCGAATCTGAGCCGCTGCACCGGATCAGAGCAAGTCTGCTTTCGGAAACTGACTCTAAGCTGCGGAACGGCCGCCATGGGCGCAATCCGGTCAAAGCCGCCAAAAAATCGGCAGAATGCGAGCTGCATGGATGAGTGCGTCTACAGCCGTCCATAATGGACGCATGGTGGACGGATGTTGGGACACGTCCCTTAAACCCGCGGAAACCTTCACGAAATTTTCAATGCACCGTGCACACCATGCAGGGATCGAAGCTGCGCACCACGTGCTGGACGGCCACCGGGGTGGTTTCGCCCGGCTGGACCGGGGTGCCGGCCAGGGCTTGTTCCAGCGGACCGGGGATGCCGGCGGCGTCGCGGGGGGAGAAGTTCCAGGTGGTGGGGGCGATGATCTGGTATGAGCGGATGCTGCCCGCCTCGATCGTCATCCAATGGCCCAGGGCGCCGCGCGCCGCTTCCACCAGGCCGATGCCGGCGCCGCGCAGGGGCAGGGGGCTTTCCACGCAGAACGGCTCGGCCGGCCGTAGCTGGCGCACCCAGCCTTCCATGGCGATGACCAGGCGGGCCAACTCGATCATGCGCATCACCACGCGGTCGCGCACGGCGCCGCCCGAGGCGGCGACCAGCTCGCGGGCCAGCGGATCGGCGGCCACCACCTGGCGGGCGAGTGCGCCCACCTCGGCGACACGGCCATCCAGGCGAGGGGCCTTGCACCAGGAATAGGCGCCCTCCTTGTCGGCGTCGGGTTGGGTGGGGCCGTCCATCCAGGAATGGGTCAGGTCCTCGGCCACCTGGGCCGGGTCGTAGGGCTGAGCCTTGCCGCCCATCACCACACCGGCCGGCCACAGGCCGAAGCTGCCGTGGGACAGGAAGGTACCGGGGCCGTGGCCCAGCCGGTCGAGGCCGAGGTCGCGGGAGATGTGCAGGAACAGGCGGAAGTCGCCCTTGTCCCTGGGCGCGGCATCGGCCCACGCCTCCAGCGCCGACAGCGAGGACAGGGCGGCGATGGCCTCCAGCCGGTCGGCGAACAGCACGTTTTCCAGCGCTTCGCGGAATTCGGCCAGGATGGCGAGCAGGCGGACCCGCTCGCCCGGATCGACGCTCTTGGTGGTGCCGCCGGGTTGGAGCGCCAGCGAATGCGGCCACTTGCCCGCCAGCAGGCCCATGAGGTGGAGGAAGCGCGCTCGCGCCGGCACCAGCACTCGGCTCGCCTCGCTGGCATTGGCGGCGAAGCGGCGCAACGCTGCTTCATGCCACGGCCGCCCGGCGTAAACGGTGCGGGCGAAGTCGGGCATGAAGAACAGGACGAAGTGGGTCAGGTGGTCGGCGGCGTTCTCGGCCGCCAGCACCAGATCGGCGGCCAGCCGGCCATTGGGGGGCGGCTCCACCTCGGCGATGGCGGCCAGCGCGCGGGCGGCGGCGGCGGATTGGGACACCGAGCAGATGCCGCAGATGCGCGGCGCGATCACCAGCGCGTCCTCGGGCGGGCGGCCGGCTAGGATCTGCTCGAAGCCGCGATAGAGGGGGGCGGTGACGCGGGCCTCGCGCACGATGCCGTCCGCTATGTCCAGTGTGACTTCCAGGTCACCCTCGACGCGGTTGAACGGGCCGACGATCAGGCGGGAAGTGGTGGCGGTCACGGCGTCTTCGGGGGCTTGCGGGCAGGGGGGACCACCACGTGGTCGGCATGGGCGTTGGTGCGCACGCGCGGCGGGGTGGCCGATTTGGACAGGGCGGCTAGGGCGACGAACCAGGCCTTGGGCATGTCCACCGGCAGGCCGACGGGAATGCCGGCCAGCTTGGCGGTCTCCTGGAACGGTGCGCCGGGGTCCTGGAAGCCGGGCGAGGTGCAGTTGATGCAGGTGAAACCGCCATCGGTGCACGAGCCGTAGCCGTTCCAGCGGCGGATGTTGCAGTCGCCCGGCGCCTGGGTCGCCTTGCAGCCCAGATTCTCCATCAGGCAGCCGCGGTCGGACGGCTTGGCGGCGCTGGCCTTGAACTCGTAGAACTCGTTGCGACCGCAGCCATGGTGGGCCAGATGATCGGCGAAGGCGCGCGGGCGGCCGAGCGAATCCAGCCGGCCGGCGTCAAAGCCGCCCAGCGCCAAATCGGCCAGGGTTTCCACCAGCCAGCCGGGGTGGGGGGCGCAGCCAGCCACGTTCACCACCGGCAGGCCGGCACGCGAGCGGAAGCCGGCGCCCAGCAGACCGCCGGCCTCGGCCCCGGCATAGGCCAGTCCCACCGCGTCGGTGGGGTTGGAGGTGGCGGTGGGGATGCCGCCGAAGGCCGCGCACGAGCCCACGGCCATGACCACGCCGGCCCGGGCGGCGATGGCCGAGACCCAGGCGCTCACCGGCTTGCCGGTGCCCGACAGCAACTGGAAACGGCCGGTGCCGTTGGGGCCGGTCAGGACGGCGCCTTCGACACATAGGGCATCGACGCGGATCGAGCCGTCGGCGGCGCCTTGCAGCACGGCCAGGGCTTCCGCGCCCGATTCCTCGGACAGCGAGGGGTGCCACAGCAGGCGGATGTTGAAACGTTCGAGCGCGCGGACCAGCCCGACATCGTCGGCCGCCAGCGCCGACATGGTACAGCCGCCGCAGCTTCCTGCTTGCAGCCAGAGGACGGAGAAAGGCTCGCTCATGGGACGAGAGATTAGGCCGGGCGCGGGTCGCGGCGCAACAGCGCTAGTACTCGCGCCGTCAGCGCATGGCGAACAGTTCCTGATGGAACCGCCGTGTCACCGCCAAGCCGTGGGCGGCGAAATCCTGGCGTAGCGCCTGCCCGAACCCGGCCGGGCCGCAGAACCAGATGCTGGCGTCGCGCCATTGCGGGACTTCCGCGCGGATGCGGTCGCCGTTCAGCCGGCCATGGCGGGAATCCACCAGGATGTGCAGGCGTATCCCGGCGGCCTCGGCGTCGGCGGCCAGCTTGGCAAGCGCCCCCTCGTCCACGTCGGCGGTGGTGTGGAACAGGTCGATGGCCTGGGGCGGACGCCCCGGCCCCATTGCCGCCAGATGCTGCATGCGGGCGATGAACGGAGTGATGCCGATGCCGCCGCCCACCCAGATCTGCCGGGGACAGGCGTCGTCAAAGGTGAAGCAGCCATAGGGCCCCTCGACCTTCACCGTCTGGCCGATCCGCAATTTCTCGCGCAGCCAGCGGGTGTGGTCGCCCAGTTCCTTGACGATGAAGGTGATGCGCGGGGCGTCGCCGTTCCACGCCGAGGCGATGGTGTAGGGGTGGGCGCCTTCCGAGACGTCCGAGGTGGCGAAGGCGAACTGCCCGGCCTTGTGCCCTGGCCAGCCCTGGGGGACGTCGATCTGGGCCTCCAGCACCCGCACGCCGGGATAATAGTGCAGGGCGGCGATCTTGCCCTGGACCTGGCGGCTGGCGGCGATCCGGCGGCGCAAGGTGACCAACGCGGCCCAACTACCGGCGGCGAGCAGCGGCGCCATGACCAGCCCCACGGGCTGGGTCCAATAGTCGAACCGGACGAGCACGGCGGCATGGAAGACCAGCACCAGATAGGCGACGGCCAGCAGGCGGTGGGTCTTGAAGAACAGGCGATAGGGAAAGCGCTTGAACAAAGCGAGGGCGATCAGGACCGCCGCCGCATAGAACGCCCATTCGCCGATTCCCTCGGCAGTCCCGCGCAGATGCCGGAACAGCGCTTCCACCGCATTGCCGGGGATCGGCCGCGGTCCTCGCTGCGGCCGATCCAGCCATCCCCAGCCCACCGCCCATTTGGGGCCTTGCGCCCACAGCCAGTGGACCACCGCCACGACCAGGGCGCCGATGCCCAGCCATTTATGTAGGCGGTACATCTTGTCCAATCCGCCCAGCCAAGCTTCGGGCCAGCGCGGACGCAACGCCAGGATCATGGCCAGGCTCATGCAGGCCATGGCGACAATGCCGCTGTACTGCACCATGGCTGCGCGCAAGGTGAAAAAGGTTGCCGGCTGGAAGACGGACGGTTCGGCGGCCAGCCACAGCGCCGTCATCAGCAGCAGCCAGCCCCATAACGAGATCCGAATATTCCGCACGGCCATCCCCTTTGACTGGATCGAGGATTGTCGCGGGCGATGCCGCCCGCAACGTACGGATTATCTTGGAATACTCGCCATGAACGGCAACTGAACCGGCCGGCCGCCGCCCTGCGCGTTAGGCTGGGCGGCGGCGGGTGGTCGTTAGGATACCGTCGCCGCTTCGGCCGGCGCCTTGGGCTCGGCAGGCTTTTGGCCTTCCGGCTCCTTGGGCGGGAAGGTCGAGATGATCGAGGTGAGCAGCGCCGCCAGGAACGGCATGGACTGCACCACCAGCACGATGGACCACAGGCGGATTTCCGGGTCCCAGAAATTGTGCTTGGGGATCAGCACGGCGATGGCGGCGATCCAGTGCAGCGCCATCAGGGAGCTTTCCTCCAGGGTCATTTTCACCGCGTCCTTCAGGCCCACCTTCTCGGCCATCTTGGGCGTACGCATGAATGGGGTGTGCTTGGTGAAGATGCCCTGCCACATGGCCCAGGCGATGGCATAGGTCAGGCCCATGCCGGCCACCGCCGACAGGAAACGCCGCTTCCAGCTGCACTTCACCCGCGTGGTGTAGAGGAAGATATGGTGCACGATCTTGGCCAGGAACACGCCCACCGTGGGCAGGATGAAGAAGGCCAGCGGCGTGTCGAAGTAGCGCGGCGCCAGGATCATGCCCAGCGTCCAGAACAGGCCGGTGACGCAGAACAGCAGGTAGAACGCGTCGGCGAACCACGGCAGCCAGCCCGAGACGAAGTGATACTTCTGGGCGGCGGTCAGGCCGGTCTTCTTGAACGGGATCAGGGCCTTCCAGTGGGCCTTGAGGATCTGCACGGCGCCATAGGCCCAGCGGAAGCGCTGCTTCTTGTAGGCCATGAAGCTGTCGGGCACCAGGCCGTGGCCCATGCGCTCCTGGATGTAGCAGGATTCGTAGCCCATCTGCATCATGCGCAGGCCAAGCTCGGCGTCTTCGACGATGCACCACTCGGCCCAGCGGCCGGACTTCTCCATCACCTCCTTGCGCACCAGGGTCATGGTGCCGTGCTGGATGATGGCGTTGGCCTCGTTGCGGAACACCATGCCGATGTCGAAGAAACCGGCGTATTCCCAGTTGATCATTTCCTTGAACAGGTCGTTCTGCCAGTCGCGGTGATCCTGGGGCGCCTGCACGTGGCCGACCTTGGGGTCCTCGAAATAGGGCACCAGCGCGGAGAGCCAGTCCTTGCGCACCTGATAGTCGGAATCCACCACGCCGATGATCTCGGCCTCGGGGGCGGTGACCGACAGGCCGAAGTTCAGCGCACCCGCCTTGGCGCCCGGCCACGGGGCCAGGTGGTAGAACTTCACCTTGTCGCCCAGGCTCTTGCAGTACTCCTCGACCGGCTTCCACACCTCTTCCTTCTTCGTGTTGTTGTCCAACACGATGATCTCGAAGTTGGGGTAATCCATGGCCATCAGCGAATCGATGGTCAGCTTCACCATTTCCGGCGGTTCGTTGTAGCAGGGCAGGTGGATGGACACCTTGGGGAAGCGTGTGCCTGAGCCGGGCGGCAGCGGCTTGAAGCCGCGCTTCATCCGGCCGGTCCAGGTCAACTCGGTCAGCTCGATGCCATTGATCAGCACGACCACCAGCAACAATAGCTGTGCCGGCAACAGCACGCCGATCATCAGCTCGGTGGCCGGGGCGAGGTCGCGCACCATGGGGGTGGACATGGTCCAGATGACCAGGGTGGCGGCGAACTGCACCAGCATGGCGAAGAAGATCTTGCCCGGCAGGCGCAGTTCCTTCCACTTACCCAGGAACCAGATCACCGGCAGGATGGCGATCAGGGTGGCGGCGGCGGCCTGGAACGGCCATTCCTTGAACTCAATGACCGGGCCGATCCAGTTGAACTTGGGCTTGCGGTCGACGGTGAAGATGCCCCAGTGCTTTTCCGAGGCGGTGTTGTCCAGGTTCACCTTCCACGGCTGGTCGAAGGCCTCGACCACGTTGTAGTCCAGGTCTTCTTCATGCGCCCAGTTGAGGAACTGGCGCAGGAACATGGCTTGGTTGACCAGCGACGGCTCGGCGACGCCATGGTTGCGGCCGGCCGAGGGCCAGCCCACCTCGCCGATGAACAGCGGCTTGTCGGGATAGGCGTTGCGAACCTCGTTCACCATGCGCTTGGTGAAGTTCAGCGCGTCGTCGATGTGGACGCCGCCGGGTTCCCAGAACGGCAGGGTGTGCAGGGTGATGAAGTCCACTTCCTGCGCCAGCTCGGGGTGTTCCAGCCAGATGGCCCAGGCCTCGGCGGTGGAGACCTTGACCCGGTCGGGCAGCGCGGCACGGACACGGCGGATGTAGCGGATCATCTGCTCAGGCGTCAGGCGACCCAGGGTCAGGTTTTCGTTGCCGACGATCACCCGCTCGACATTGGGATTGTCCCGCGCGATGCGGATGATGTTGGCGATCTCGACTTCGTTGCGGGCCAGACGCTCGTCCACCCAGGCGCCGGGCAGGGCCTTCAGGCCGTGCTTGGCGGCCAGCTCGGGCACCTGGTCGAGGCCTTCCAGGGTCGAGTAGGTGCGCACCTGCTGCACGCTGCCCGCCAACATCGCCAAGTCCTCGTCCATCTCCTCGCGGGTGGGCAGCAGCGTGGTGTCCAACTGCGGCAGCTTGCGCACGATGGTGGGATCGTCGTCGGCGCGCGCCGGCGAGAACGAGACGCTCTTGATAGTCCCCGCCCAAGGCATGGCCGACTGGGGCCGGTTCAAGGCGAACCAGAACCCGAGGTTGCCAAGCACGATCAGGACAAGAACGGCGAGACCGGAAAGACGCATGGAGCTGTTTGCCCGTTTGTCAGTTGAAGCGGGACCGAGAAACCGTCAGGACGACAGCGCGGCCTTTTAAGCGCGCGGTCGGTTCTATCATCGCACCAACCGGACGCCGCGAAAAGATGGCGGCGAACATTATTCCCCCGTTTCGCGCCTGTCCATGGCCTGCCAGTTAACAACCCCTTCATGGCGTCAATGGGGCAGACCCACCAATGGGGGGGCTTCCCCGCCCGGGTGCTCCTGGGGTACACCCACCATCCGCCTTCACCATCCCATGGGGAAAGATGTCCGCTACCACCTCGATCATCTCCCGCATCGCCCAGGAACTGGGGGCGCGCGACGCCCAGGTGCTCGCCGCCGTGCATCTGCTCGACGAGGGCAGCACCGTGCCGTTCATCGCCCGCTACCGCAAGGAAGCCACCGGCGGGCTGGACGACACCCAGCTGCGCACCCTGGAGGAGCGATTGCTTTACCTGCGCGAGATGGAGGAGCGGCGCGCCGCCATCCTGGCCTCCATCGAGGAGCAGGGGAAGCTGACCGAGGAATTGAAGGCGCAGATTCTAGCCGCCGACACCAAGGCCCGGCTTGAGGATTTGTACCTGCCCTACAAGCAGAAGCGCCGCACCAAGGCCATGATCGCCCGCGAGGCGGGGTTGGAGCCCCTGGCCGATGCGCTGCTGGCCGATCCGAGCCTTGCGCCCGAGGCCGAGGCGGCCAAGTACGTGGATGCCGACAAGGGCGTGGCCGACGTCAAGGCGGCGCTGGACGGCGCTCGTCAGATCCTGATGGAGCGCTTCGCCGAGGATGCCGAGCTGCTGGGCGGCCTGCGCGACCATCTTTGGGATACCGGTGTGCTGTTCTCCACCATGGCCGACGGCATGGCGGAGAAGGGCGCCAAGTTCAGCGACTATTTCGACTATCGCGAGCCGATTAAGGCGATTCCCTCACACCGCGCCCTGGCGTTGTTTCGTGGGCGCAACGAGAACGTTCTGAACCTGAAACTCCTGCCCGGCGACGAGGCGGCGGTGCCGGAAGGGCAGGTTTTCAAGGGCCCCGGCGAGTGCGAGCTGAAGATCGCGCGCCGCTTCCGCGTCAGCGACATGGGCCGTCCGGCCGATCAATGGCTGGCGGAAACCGTGCGCTGGGCGTGGCGGGTGAAAATTCACCTGCATCTGGAGTTGGAGCTGACCGGGCGCCTGCGCGAAGCCGCCGAGGAAGAGGCCATCACCGTATTCGCCCGTAACCTGCGCGCCCTGTTGTTGCAGGCGCCGGCGGGCTTGCGTCCCACCCTCGGCCTCGATCCGGGCAT